>NZ_PYCI01000247.1:0-3136 GCF_003015105.1 Chroococcidiopsis sp. CCALA 051
CCCTAATCCCCACTCCCTTCGGTCGCGGGGACCCCGAGTTCCCCCTTGTCCCCCTTATCGCCTTTCTCATTACCCTATATGGCAACCAAAAGCTTTTTTGCCCGTCTATCATTACAGCAAGTTTAAAAATTTTTCAGTCTTTCAAACAACAATTCCCGGCGATGTTCAACCTATTCTTTTCGTTCTCTCGTCGCATCCAGCGTCGCTGGCTTTATCCGCTCATATCACTATCAGTAGTCATTGGCTTACTGATTGGTTCGGCTGGGTTGGCGAAAGCCATTTCCTGGTTCGATCTCATTCAACAGGGAGCGCAAATCATCCAACTGTCTGATGTTTCTGAGGAAGAGGAAGTCGAGTTAGGCAAGCAAATTAACCAACAGATGGTTGGGAAAGAATTCCGCCTCTATCGCAATCCGAGCGTCAATCGTTATGTTGAACGGGTAGGAGAACGGGTAGCGGCTGAAAGCGATCGCCCTAATCTTCCTTACCAGTTTCAAATTGTAGACAATAACAGCGTCAATGCCTTTGCTACATCTGGGGGTTTTGTCTATGTCACCACCGAATTGCTGCGTACTGCCGATAACGAAGCAGAATTAGCTAGCGTACTAGGTCACGAAATCGGTCACATTACCAATCGTCACTTAATTAAGCAAATGCGTAGCACTGCGATCGCGGGAGGACTGGCAACTGCGGCTGGCTTAAACCGTAACCGAGCTGTGGCGATTGGTGTCGATCTGGCTTTACGCCGTCCTAACAGTCGTAAAGATGAGTACGAAGCAGATACGACAGGGTTAGAGATGTTAGGACAAGCTGGCTACGATCGAGAAGCAATGGTTTCGTTTATGGAGAAATTATTAAAGAAAGGTGGTTCCACACCTGCTGTTTTGAGTACTCATCCAGCCACTCAGAGCCGTATTGCCAGATTAAGAGAAGCGATCGACTCTCAAGCAGCAGATGAGGGCGATGGGTTAGATAGCGCCGCTTACAGAGCTAGAATTCGCCCGCTTTTACGTTAATTTTTATTTGTAGAGACGTTCGGTAGAGTGTCTCTACAATCGCGCTAACACCTGGGCAGGATTAATGCGAATCGCGGCTTCTGACAGAGGCAATGTCCGAACTAGCTTATCGTAGACATCGACTTGATAAACAATCTGATTATTGATATCAACTGCTGTGAGCCAACCGCTTCTGGGATGATAAGCACCAGTATCGATATCCAACCAACCTTGTCCTTGGGCAAGTTCTCCAGGGCGTACTCCTGGTAGGGTAAACGTGATTGTATGACCGACAATAATGAGTTTGTTTTCAAAGAAGGGCTGCTTCATGCTGTGGAATTCCTGCCGCACCCAACAAAATTGCTCGACTGACTGCTCTTCCAAGGGAAGCCTGGGATCGAGTCCAGCATGAGCCAACCAAATATCGCCCAAATCGAGGTGAGTAGGCAAGGTTTGCAGCCATTCGATATGATCGCGAGGAATAGTGGCTGTTTTGTAACTGCTTAAAGTCTCATATCCGCCGCTATAAAGCCAAGCTTGGCGAATTTGATTGGAAGCGCGTTTGGTCAACACGTCTAGCAACATTTGTTCGTGATTGCCTAGCAAGCAATAGTAGGAGCTTTGCTTGACAAAATCCACGACTTGTGCGCTTTGCGGTCCCCGATCGATTAAGTCTCCCAAAAAGTAAACCTCATCGGCTGCGCCAGGGGCGATCGCCTCAAGCAAAATCATCAGTCCGTCATAGTGACCGTGCACATCACCGATAATAATGCGACGTTGGTGCGCTGCGCTCATAGAAATTTTGGGTTAACAATAATACCGCTTGTTGATTCCAGCCTATCTGTACTCAAGGAGATATTGGTTAAAGAATGGGTGAAGAATGTTTTGAAGATATTAATCTTTCATTTTAATTATGGCTTAAGCCAAAACAATCAGCTCTAGTAAAATTAAGTAAGTATGAATGTAGCCGATTTAACAGTTGCCAAAATTAACGCTCTAGTCGTCCCAACCACCGAGGAGTGGGTAGAACAAGCAATCGCTAACTTGGATACCATCTTATTGGATCATTCCCAATGCGAACGCAAAGCAGCTGGGGTAGCTCTAAATTTAATATTTCGTTACCCATCGAGTCAAAAGTTAGTTCGTTCGCTCACGGCGATCGCCCGGGAAGAACTGGAACACTTCGAGCAGGTGAACCAATGGTTGGAACGGCGAGGAATTCCTCTAGCACCTTTAGCACCACCTCCTTACGGCGCGGGGTTAAAGGCGCAAATTCGTGCCAAAGAGCCAGAACGGATGTTGGATTCTTTGCTCGTCTCTGGTCTAATTGAAGCTCGCAGTCACGAACGGTTAGGACTTTTAGCCACCCATTGCCCAGAACCAGAGCTAGCTAAATTTTATCGCGGTTTGATGGCTTCGGAAGCTAGACATTTTGGTACATATTGGATTTTGGCAGATACTTATTTCGATCGCGCTGCGTTCACCCAAAGGCTAGAAGAATTAGCTGTAGTAGAGAGTCAGTTATTATCGACTCTACATCCTCAACCGAGGATACATAGTTAGTATTTAGTATTTGGCAGCTGGTATCTGGTAGTTAGTAGATAGTAGCGAGTGACAAGTAGGGAAGCAGAACTATTCATCTGTCAAGAAGCCGTTAGCTATTTATTACCCAGAATTCATACTCTACCGAGGAGAGTTCAACCATGCACAATCAGCTTGACGAATCAACTCGCACTTGGGGGATGATGTGCCACCTTTCTGCGCTGGCAGGATTCTTCTTTCCATTTGGCTTCATTTTGGCTCCACTAGTAGTTTGGTTAACTCAAAAAAATAAGCATCCATTTATTGCCGAACAAGGAAAGGAGTCAGTGAATTTTCAAATTTCAATAGTAATTTATTTGGGCTTGCTAATATTAGTTATGTTCGTTGGGTTTAATCTAGGTTTTAGACTAATTCCTTCTTTCTCGCTATTAGTATTCATTTCATTAGTTTTTGCTGTGCCAGCCAGTTTTTGGTTAATCGCAACGATTATTGCAGCGATCAAAGCATACAACGGTCAATTTTATCGCTATCCTTTTAATATACGGTTATTGAAATAGTCTTTTCATAGATTAATATTTTTTGGTTGAAGTGAGAGCCAA
>NZ_PYCI01000171.1:0-12751 GCF_003015105.1 Chroococcidiopsis sp. CCALA 051
ATTCTACATAGTCTAAAAAAGATCGATGACACAACTTTAGATAGCTTGATTAAAAGCTATGAAGACAATTCAAAAACTTTTAGCGAGGAGTTTAGTCAGAGACGAGAAACTTTAGAGCAGGAAGTAGAAACAAAAGTTAAGGCATGGAATAAAGAGCAAGAAGAATATAAAGTCAAGATTAAAGAACGAAATGAAACTCAAGCAAAAACTCGTCAAAGAGAGACTGCGGAGTATAAATATAATTTAGAATTGCAGCGTAAATTAGCGGTAGAAGAATACGAACAAACTCAAAAAAATATTTATCGGGAATTAGAGGAGTTTCAGCAAACCCAAGAGAAACAATGGACGGAAAGAGAAAAAGCGATCGCGGAACGCGAAAAGCAGTTTGCAGAAGCAAAAGCTAAAGTGGAAGTCTTTCCTAAAGAAAAAGAAGCGGCACTGAAAAAGGCAACAGAAGAAGGAAAAGGCATCGCTCACTATCAGGCAAAGATTAAATCGGATTTATATGCTAAAGAAGTCGAAGGACAAAAGCGATTTTACGAACAGCGCGTCCACTCTTTAGAGCAAACTATTCAAAATCAAGAAGCGCGGATTCAAAGCCTTGCTAAACAATTAGAGGCAACTTCCAAACAAGTACAAGACTTAGCTGTGAAAGCTATTGAAGGGGCAGCGAATGTAAATTCTTATCAAACGGTTAAAGAAATTGCTTTGGAGCAAGCTAAGAACGCCCAGAAAAACAAGTAAGTGCATTCTTCTACAGCTCAAGATGATTGCTCAAGTGTAAGCAACAAGCTATTATTTTAGTAAGATCGGCGCGATCGGCTACAGGTAGTCGGACATACCAGCCTAGCCTGCATGGAAGTGGAAACGACAAATGCAAGATCGACAAAGCAGAGAAACTGACGAGATCTACGAAAGCTTAATGGCGCTCAGCAACCAAGCTTTAACGAGCAATCATTATGAAGCTGCTTACCATATGCTAACAGCCGCCATGCACTATGCGAGCGATCTAGGCGACGAACAGTATCTTGCAAGAGTGGAGCAGGAGGCGAAAGCGCAACGCAACTGGATTGACTCCCATACGCCGGAACACCGACTGTCCACGCAGTCAGTCAACAAGCATCATGGGAAGAACTTATATGACATGTTGGCACGACAGGCAACAGCACAGATCGCGATCGCCAAACAAAAAAATCGAATTAATAGTCATCGGCGTTATCCTTGGCTAGGAGAGCAGTCAGGAAAATTGTTTCCAAAAGAAAAGCAAACAGAATAATTTGACTTGCTGCTTTTGGATTCGATCCTTTCTTTACAAGAAATTTGACTGGTGAGACTACTGGTTCAGGAAAAATAGCAGACTGTCTCATGCCAGTTGATGAAAAAACTATTAAATATTGACACTCGATGGTGAATCGAGGGCAGAAATCGTATTTGGTGTAAACAACATTACAAATCTCTACAATCTGAATCGGTAAGCTGTTGAAAACCCTCCGATTGCTCAACAACCGCCAGGAGATGGCGGTTTTTTATTTTCGATCGCGCGATCGCCAGAGACCAGGACTTATACCATTTTGATCTGACTGCGCCACGGAAGATCCCCCCAACCCCCCTTAACAAGGGGGGCTATGAGCGACCGATTTAGTGCAAGGATAAATAGAATTGGTATTACGCAGTCGATCCCCCAAACCCTCTTAAAAAGGGGGCTTAAAGTCCCTCCTTTTTAAGGGGGGAACAGGGGGAATTGAGATCTCAGATTTTCTTGTGCGTAACTCCTAAAGACGTTACGTGTAACGTCTCTACACTGAAGAACGGCGACGGCGACAGCGTTCGGAACAGTATTTCACCTCATCCCAACAGTCTGCCCATTTTTTGCGCCAGGTGAAGGGGCGTTGACACACTGGACAAATTTTTGTTGGTAGGTCAGATTTAGATCGAGTGCGTGCCATATACAGTTGTTGAGAGAGTAACTAAATTTTACGGAATTGTGAATGAGTCTACTTCCCCCTCTTACAGTAAAAATGGGCTTGCAGCCCCCGGCTACCCCTTGGCAGCGGTAAGAATCGTGCTGGTGGAACCAGCAGGTTCGCTGAATGTGGGAGCGATCGCCCGCGTGATGAAAAATATGGGTTTGCAGCAATTGGTGTTAGTCAATCCCCAGTGCGATCCGCTGTCGCTGGAAGCACAACAAATGGCAGTCCATGCATTCGATCTCTTGCAAGCCGCCCAAGTTGTCGAAACGCTACCAGCAGCCTTGCAGGGGTGTACGAGGGCGATCGCTACGACTGCTCGTCCTCGCACCTTAGACATCCAATTAGAGCAGCCGCAAGAGGCTTTACCTTGGTTAATTTCAACCTCAGAACAAGCAACAGCCTTGATCTTTGGTCCCGAGTCGCGAGGATTGAGTAATGAGGAAATGTACTACGCTCAGCGCTTTATCCGCATTCCCTCCAACCCTGCCTATCCTTCATTGAATTTAGCTCAAGCTGTGGCGATTTGCTGTTACGAACTGGCGAAATACAGCCAATTGGGAGTTAACGATGACAAGAGTGCGATCGCGGTTGACTACGCCTCTGTAGAAGCTTTAGAAGGGTTTTACCAACAACTTGAAGCGCTACTACTCAAAATTGGCTATCTTTATCCTCATACTGCTACTAGCCGCATGGAAAAATTTCGTCAACTATTTAACCGCACTCAGTTAGAAAATACTGAAGTATCAATGTTGCGGGGGATATTAACTCAGATGGAGTGGGCTATGAAGAATTCGGAAGCGTGGAAGTCGGAATTCGGAAGCGATCGGTGATTAGCGATCGCTTATTAGTGCTTTTCTAGGCTATATTTCATCTGAAGATTTATCGCCATTACAAATTGGTTGAGATAAACTTTGACCCAATACTACTTGCTTTTACAACTCATGCAAGCAGTGTTAGGTTATTGTTCAAGTCCAGTTCGCCCTTGTTGTCTTCTGTAAGTCAATGGTACTAGAAAGCGGGTCGTCAAATTCAGGTAAGCGGTCAAACGCTGGGCATAAAAAAGGTCTAAGTAGTTCGCAACAGCGCGAACAGGCTAAGATGCGCAATCCACGTGGGCGTTTCTCACCACAAGACGCTCGTATAGTCTCTGGGGAATCCAGAAACAGCGATAGGAAAAACCGTAGCCAAACAGTGACTTCTTCTGGAGATAATGGTAGCAGAAGAGTTACGGGCGAGACACTGCCAACACCAACCAGAAAACAGAGTAAGCAAAGACAACACCCGCAGCGTCAAAATAAATTGATTGTATACGCCTTGCGGTTGTTAATTCTGGGAATTGGCATCAGCGCGATCGCGGGTACGGTGCTATCGGCTTTAGACCCTACCACACGCATCACCTCTGAAGAAATACCAATTACGGCGATGGAAGTTATGCCGCAGCTACAAGCCAGAGAAACTATTGCCCATGCTGCACCACTTCAGCCAACCCAAGAAATTACAGCACTAAAAACGCTGATGCAACAATTGGCAGCAAACAACACTCAGTTGTTTCCTGGCATGTTTTTTATCGATACCGAGACAGGCACTTATCTAAATTGGAATGGAGATACAACTTTTGCGGCTGCAAGTACGATCAAATTTCCGATCTTGGTTGCTTTTTTTCAAGATGTAGACGCGGGCAAGATTCGATTAGACGAAAAGTTAACTTTAAAAAAAGAATTAGTTGGTGGTGGTGCGGGAGGCTTTCAATACAAGCCGTTGGGTAGTCAGTTTACTGCCTTAGAAACGGCAACTCAAATGATTATTGTCAGCGATAACACGGCAACTAATTTACTCATAGAGCGTTTGGGTGGCATTGCAGCTTTGAATCAGCGGTTCAAAAACTGGGGTTTGACCGTAACAGAATTGCGGAACTTACTACCAGATCTGGAAGGGACAAACACGACTAGCCCTAAAGAGTTAGCGCAATTAATGGTAGCAGTGCAAAAAGGAGATCTAATTTCCGTTAAATCGCACGATCGCCTACTCAATATCATGCGCCGCACGCATACAGCCACGCTATTACCAAAAGGGTTGGGACCAGGGGCAACAATTGCTCACAAAACCGGAGATATTGGTTCAATGGTAGGGGATGTCGGTTTAGTCGATCTGCCCAGCGGTAAACGCTATGTTGCCGTTGCTATGGTCAAGCGCCCCCACAATAACGTGCAAGCAAAAGAATTGATCCGGCAGGTCTCGCGTGCTGCTTACCAGGAGTTTAGTAAGTGAGCGGTAATTGGTAGTTGGTTGTTAGTCTGTCTTCAATTCCGAATTCCGTTCATGTAGTGTAGCGTCAGCATTTATTCCGAATTCCGAATTCTCATCAGTCTGCTGCTAGTTTTTGAGCATTTGCTAACTGAGTTTCTAATTCTGCACGGGGAAATCCTAAATCGATCGCTTGTTGATAGGAATCCCGTGCTTCCCGATATCTTTTTAGTTCTGTTAAAGTATCTCCTCGATTCGCCCAAATAAAAGGATCTTGTGGTTGCCGTTTAATTGCTTGGTCAAAGGCTTCGAGGGCTGGCTGATGGCGTGCTATTTCTGTTAACGCGATACCTTTTCCTAGCCAAGCGGGATGAAAGTTATCTCTGAGTTGTATGGCTTGGTCAAAAGATTCGATCGCTTCTCCTTGGCGCTTTAAATGTTGCGATAGCAGCATCCCGCGATTGTACCAAACTTGATAATCTTTAGGACGAATTTTACTTGCTTGATTGTATGCTATTACAGGGTAAGCGCATCTAATTTTGTAGCTAAGATTACAGATTATGTTGCACAACTGTAGGTTGGTAGAGATAATTTGAGTATGAAAGATGTTAAGTAGTACGCTAAGGACTCAAAGCGTCTATCATACTTAACGGGTCAGTCTCATGGCATCAGGTTTCAAATCTCCAAAACAAACGATTAAAAGCTCAAAAGATTTGAGTAGAGCAAAGGCGAGTGCACTGACAGAAAAAATAGTATCAGTTTTTAGCGAGATAGAAGATCCACGTGTAGAAAGAACTCGTGTCCATGTATTAACAGATATTTTAATCATTGGAATATTGTCAGTAATTGCCGGAGGTAAGGGATGGGAGGACATGGAAAATTATGGATTAAGTAAATCCGAATGGCTCTTGCAGTTTTTAGCTTTACCTGAAGGTATTCCAAGTGCAGATACATTTAGACGAGTATTTGAACGGATTAATCCACAAGTATTTGAGCGATGCTTTCGAGGCTGGGTAAAATCTGTAGTTGAGGCAGTAGGAGTGCAAGTAATCCCCATCGATGGTAAGACCCTCAAAGGCTCCTACGACAGAGAACAGGGAAAATCAGCAATACATTTGGTAAGCGCATGGGCGTGCGAACATCGTCTGGTTTTAGGACAAGTTAAGCTGGCAGATAAATCTCACGAAATTACGGCAATTCCGGCGTTATTGGAATTATTAGATATAGCAGGATGCATTATTACGATTGATGCCATGGGTACACAAACCGCCATCGCATCTCAGATTTTTAACGCCAAAGCTGATTATATCTTATCGCTTAAAGGTAATCATCCTACACTTCACGGACAAGTGAAAGATTGGTTTGAGCAATACTTAGCTCAAGGGTTTGAAGGGATTATTCATAGTTATGATGAACGGCTAGACAAAGGTCATCATCGTACTGAAAAAAGACAAGTTTGGTGCGTTCCTATTTCTCAACTACCAACTTTACACAACCAAAATGATTGGGTCGGACTTCAATGCGTTGTCATGGTAGTGCGGCTACGACATCTTTGGCATAAAACCACCCGTGAAGTTCAGTTTTATTTAACTAGTTTGAACTATGATGCGCCTCAACTGGGGCAAGCTATTCGTTGGCATTGGAGTGTTGAACATAGTCTACATTGGAGCATGGATGTCACTTTCAATGAAGATGCTTGCCGCGTCCGTACTGGTCATGCTCCACAAAATTTAGCACTGCTGCGACGAATTGCTCTTAATGCCTTGAACCTGGAGCAATCGTTCCAGCGTAGTCATCGCCAAAAGTCGAATCGAGCCGCTATGGACAATCACTACATGCTGACCATTCTTGCTGCTTGCTTATCCCAATACAATCGTGCCTCTAAATCCGCTTGTCAATAGCATTTGAGATGCGCTTACCCTGAGCTAGTAACTTGGTTGAAATTATTGGTATACCAAACGCTTATGGTTCGTCAACTTTTTTAACAGCTGATGTTAATAGTGGTGCTAAAGGACAGGGTGGAAACTTGACTATCACTACTAAAAAATTGAGCGTGAAAGATGGCGGTCTAGTATCTACAAATACTTTTGGTGAAGGAAATGCAGGAAACTTAACTATCAATGTTGAAAATCTTAGTATCAATAACAGTCAAATATCAGCTTCTACTTTTGATCGAGGAAATGCAGGAAGCTTGACAGTTAATGCATCTCAGTCAATTGAGATAAGCGGAGAACTTCCAGGGCAAAATGAAAGAACTGGATTCCCTGGTGGTTTATTGGCTCAAGTCAATCCAGAAGGGAAAGGAAACGGAGGTAATTTAACAATTCAAACCAAGCGTTTGAGTGTTAGCGATGGTAGCAAAGTTCAGGTTTCTACTTTCGGTATAGGAAATTCAGGAGATTTATTGATTCGTGCTTCTGACATAGACGTGTTTGAGTCGTCAATAAATAACTTTTATTCAACTGGTATATTTGCCGAAACCTCCTTGGCAAGGAGTTCCAATTCGTCTGAAATTATTGGTACAGGTCAAGGTAATGCTGGTAATTTAACCATTGAAACTGAACGTTTAAGGATTAGAAATGGGGGACAAGTATCAGCTGCTACTTTTGGTTTAGGTAATGCTGGCAATTTAACTGTGCGAGCTAGTGACTTAATAGAAGTATCAGGTATAGAGGATGCAAATGCATTCAGAGGATCTAGAAGTGTTAGCTTGTTGACTGCTGATGTTAAACAAGGAGCCACAGGAAGAGGAGGAAATATCAAAATTGAAACTGGACGGCTGAAAATAGATAATGAGGCACAAATTTCTGTTTCTGCTTTTGATGAATCTGGCACTGCTGGTAATTTAGAGATAAACGCTGATTCTATTAATCTCGATCGCGGTACTATAACCGCAGCTACAGCATTTGGTGAAGGTGGTAACATCAATCTCAAAATTGATGATACTTTATTCATGCGTAATAACAGCTCTATCACCGCCCAAGCACTTAACAATGCCAATGGTGGAAATATTAATATCAATGCTCCTAATGGTTTTATTATTGCTTTCCCTAAGCAAAATAATGATATTGTCGCTAATGCTGCTCAAGGTAGAGGAGGAAATATTAATATTACTGCCGAATCTATTTTTGGCATTTTAGAACGTCCCCTCAATTCTATCACTAATGATATTAATGCCAGTTCCGAATTTGGTTTGCAAGGCAATATATCAATTAACAATCCAGATGTAGATCCCAGTCGCGGGTTGATTGAATTGCCGGAAAATGTCGTCGATCCTTCGACGCAAATTGCTCAGAACCCCTGCCAGCGGGGTGTAGGAAGTGAATTTACCGTGACAGGACGGGGAGGATTGCCACCTAGTCCAGACCGCACTCTCAACAGCGATAACGTGCGCGTTGGTCTAGTTGCACCTGTTCCTAGTAAAGCTAATACTGCGACAACAAATATTAACTTACCATCCGTAAATTCTCATACTCAAGAAATCGTACCAGCTCAAGGATGGGTGTTCAACAACAAGGGTGAGGTGATGCTCACAACTTACGATCCTACGAATAAAGGCGTTGAGCGTTCTAGGCAAAATCCTGCTACTTGTGCGGCACGTTAATTTAAAAAGTCAAAAGTTAAAAGTCAAAAGTCAAAATTTGGGAATTTTTCAAATTAAATATGGACAAGAAAAAGAGCTGGGCGATCGGAAATTGTAGCTATGCGGGCAAAACCCACCTGCGCGGGTTATTTAAAATTCTATTTATGCAACGCCCGATTTTTTTCTTAGCCACGCCACTTTGCTCAAGTCGGGAAACCCACCCATGCAAGTGGCTCCCCTTTTTAAGGGGGTTGGGGGATCGCAGAACTACGCTACTCATGAAGAGATCCCCCCTAGCTTCCCTTTTTAAGGGAGGAAAAAGTGAAAGTTGCACATTGCGTCTAGTTTTTTTCTTAGTCCGCGCAGGCGGAAAGAGTTTGTGTAAAAGCGAATTTGATTCGCCCCGATTGTGGGGAAAACTTGCCAGTCCTCGCAGATCCCCCCAACCCCCCTTAAAAAGGGGGGCTATGAGATTGAAGTTATTTCTGGTAGTGTTACTATTTTTTTTGTTAGCGACAGTTACACCTGTTATTGCTTCAAATTTATCGAATTCTGTTATCCAAGCTCAAGGAAATACTAGGCAGCTTACTAATAATGCAGCCAACTTATATCAGAGTGAAAGATATCAAGAAGCAGTAGAGGTATGGAAGCAAGCTATCAGCTCATTTGCAGCTCAAAAAGATAGCCTAAATCAGGCAATGGCACTGAGCAATCTATCTTTAGCTCACCAAAAATTAGGACAATGGGAACTAGCAAAAAAGGCGATCGCTAACAGTTTAGCTCTCTTAAAAAATCAATCTCAAAGTCAAGAAGAACAAAAAATTCTGGCTCAAACTTTAGACATTCACGGAAATTTGCAAAGGGAGATGGGGCAAGCAGCAGATGCTCTATCAACTTGGCAAGCAGCAACAAAAATTTATCAGCAAATCGATCCAGAACGAGCCGATCAAAGTAAGATTAACCAAGCTCAAGCGATGCAAGATTTAGGGCTTTATTCCCGTGCTTGCAAGACTTTATTAGAAATAGTAAATACAATTATAAAAGCCGATAATTGTCAAGACATAAGTTTGATATCTTTAGAAGAATTAACAAATAAACTACAAGCCGTAGCGACAAAAACACCGACTCTAACTCAAATAGTCGGATTGCGAAGTTTAGGCGAATTACTTCGCTCGATCGCCCAGCCAGAGCGATCGCTAATATTTTTAGAAACGAGTTTAGAACTAGCGCAAAAATTGAATTCTCCCGCTGAAGTAGCTGCAACTCATCTCAGCATTGGTAATACAGCACAAACTTTATCAGAAACAGAAAGGGTTCGCCGCAAACGCGAGAGCAACCAAGAAAAAGCATTAACTGCTTACGATGAAGTCATCAGGCTAACTTCCTCGTCAACCCTGCGTCAGCAAGCACAGCTAAATCAATTGACTTTATTGTTAAAACTTCAGGACTTCGATCGCGCTGCTCAATTATGGCGATCGCTTTTTCCCCAAATGAGTAGTTTAACTCCCAGTCATACAGGTGTTTACCAGCAGTTAAATTTTGCCCAGAGTTTGATTAAGTTGATGGGGGAGTCTGTAGGGGCGCACAGCAGTGCGCCCGTACTGGAGAGTCGGAAGTCGGCAGAGAATCCACAACTACCAACATTTGAGCAAATCGAGCAACTTTTAATCCAAGCAACCGCACAAGCTACAACTTTAGGAGATAAACGCGCTCAAGCCTACGCTTTGGGGTATCGAGGTGAATTGCACGAACTGGCAGGAAAACAGAATTTATCACCAGCCGAGCAGTATACTCGACAAGCCCTCAGTATCGCCTCCAATTTTGAAACCCCAGATATTTCATACCAGTTGTTTTGGCAATTAGGACGCATCCACAGAGCAAATGGCAATATTCCAGAAGCGATCGCGGCTTATACTAAAGCCTACGATGCCTTGCAATCACTACGTAGCGATCTCGTCGCCATTAATCCAGAAGTCCAGTTTTCGTTTCGCGAAAGTGTTGAACCAGTCTATCGCCAGTTGGTAGAACTCGATTTAGAATATGCCTCTAGCTTAGAAAAAACGGGCAAGCCAAAGGATGGCACGAAATATCTTACCCAAGCACGAAATGCGATCGAATCTCTACAACTAGCAGAACTTAACAACTTTTTCCGCGAAGCCTGTGTCGAAGCAAATCCCCAACAGATCGATCGCATCGATCCCAAAGCGGCGGTAATTTATCCGATTATTTTCCCAGATCGGCTAGAAGTGCTGCTGAGCCTACCTAATCGCGATCCCAGCCTACATACGCAAAAAATTCCGCCCACACAGCTAGCAAGTACCATAGAAAGCGTGCAGCGATCGCTGATCGAGCCTCAAAGCGTCGTACAGGAATTTTTACCCCAATACCAACAACTGTACGATTGGCTGATCCAACCCCTAGAGACAGAGTTAGCAAAATCTCAGGTTAAAACCTTAGTTTTCGTCCTTGACGGAGATTTGCGAAACATCCCAATGGCTATTTTGCGCGATCGCCGCAGCAATAAATATCTCATTGAAAAATATGCCTTGGGCTTAACTCCAGGCTTACAACTACTCGATCCCAAACCGATTGCAGATGTCGAGCCGAAAGCCTTGGCAGCAGGAATTAGCAAAATTCGTCCTAACTTTGCTCCTCACCAAGGTTTTGAACCACTGAACAACGTGCAAGTAGAACTTGCCCAGATTCAAAAACTAGGGTTAGCAGCCCAGGAATTTCTCAACGAACAATTTACCAGTAACCAAATTAAGCAGGCAATTAGCGATTTTCGGTTTCCCATAGTCCACCTGGCGACTCACGCCCAGTTTAGCTCTGTAGCTGACGATACTTTTATCCTTGCCTGGGATAACCGAATTAATGTCAAACAGCTAGGTAATTTACTGCAAGATAATCCAATAGGACGCGAACCGATTGAATTATTAGTGCTAAGTGCCTGCGAGACAGCCAGTGGGGATAAAAGAGCGACTTTGGGACTCGCAGGAGTTGCAGTAAGAGCAGGGGCAAGGAGTACGCTAGCAACGCTGTGGGCGGTACAGGATGAAAGCACTGCTAAGTTCATGGGCGAATTTTATCGTCAAATCGAACAAACCAGGAAAACAAAAGTCGGTAGTCGCGCCGAAGCAATGCGTCAGGCGCAACTATCGTTGCTGCAAGACAAGCGGTACAGCCATCCTCACTTTTGGAGTCCGTTTGTTTTAGTTGGTAATTGGCAGTAGATAAAATACACGTAGGGGCGCACAGCTGTGCGCCCCTACGAATTGCGCCCCCTACGAATTGCGTCCCCTCCGAATTGCGCCCCTACAAGTGTATTACCTAAAAATCAGGTGGTAGCAGGACCCGATCGACCTCAATAATCACGCCATTTTGAGTGACAATCGAGGGGTGCTTGCCATTAGCATCGTTGAGCTTCACCGTCCCATCAGGAGCGATCGCAATTTTGACAGCATTGCCTTCAACTGTGGCGATCGCACCGCTATCGACGCGATCGGGGGTAACATGACCTGAGACGACGTGATATTGCAGCACTTTCTTCCGATTTTCTGGCTGACTGTAACGCCGAAAGATATCTTTGGGCAAGGCATTAAAAGCATCATCAGTAGGAGCAAAAATCGTGAATGGTCCCGATTGCTTTAAAGTATCGAGTAAACCTGCTTCTTTTAGCTCATCAACGAGGTTGGCAAATTTAGCTTCCTTGGACAGAGTCTCGGCAATATTGCTCTTAAAACTGCGATAGGGATAGCTACTCTAAGCAGAAGGTTGAAATAGCGCGTAACGAGGATAAAATCTGGCAGCCACAGGAGCGGCAACTAGGGCAAAAACTCCAGCAACTCCCGCCAAACCAGCTAATTTCCACCAAAATCTCATTGAAAAGTTAGACTTTTGAATATTCATAGATGAGTCTTGTAGTCAAGATTTGTTCTAAAAAATAGATTATCCGAGCGATCGCACCACCATCTACCTATACAGTTGCTAGCAGTTGGATTCACAAAACTTCCTGCATAAATCAACGATTTTGTAGGTATATCTAGCATTCACCAAAATTGTTACGGCAGGCGATCGCTATTTTGAGAGAATGAAGGTCGTAAACTGCTGGCACAAGGCACAAATTATCAACAGCGCGAATGTCATGCGCAAACGTTGTAAAGCCTCTCTAGATTCTTTGCAGCGTTTTATCCGGTTTCTGACTTCTGTACGGGCGGGTTTGACCAATAACATACTCGTCTAGCTACAGTCAGCACAAATCAACCTGCCCCTACGACTCCTGATTTTTGACTTTTGACTTCGCCATGACTATCACTATTTCTCTCAAGGCTGACAACTTCAACAGCTTAGATGTATTGCCAGCTGCCAAGACGATCGAAAATATATCGCAAGAAAAATCGGCGATCGCCACTTACGAGCAGCAACTTCGCTTCGAGATCGATTATCCTCGTCCCTCAGACGATCCACGGGAACTGTCTGAAATTCCCGAAGTACGGATGTGGTTTATTCGCCTTGACAGTCGCTATCCCTGGCTACCTTTTCTCTTAGATTGGAAAGCAGGCGAACTGTCCCGCTACACTGCTATGCTGGTTCCCCATCAGTTCCATCGCCAAGAAGGAATTCAATTCAATCCCGAAGCCCTAGAAATTTTCCTCATGCAAAAAGTATTCGTTCTGCATGACTGGCTACAACAAATGGGGATCCCCAGCACGGCACGATTGAAATCTATGGGTCAAATGCTAGGCTACGACTTAGACGACGACTTGTTTGGAATGTTATGAATAGTCATTTGTCATTTGTCATTGGTTATTTGTAAGGAGTCAGACGTTGTAGGGGCAGGTTTACCAAAAAACTCCGTGCTAAACAGAGAGTATAAATGAACCCGCCCGTACAGGAGTCAGGAAATTTTGAATTGCGACTTGCCACTTGTCTCCCTTGTCCCCCTTCGCCCCCT
>NZ_PYCI01000172.1:0-12715 GCF_003015105.1 Chroococcidiopsis sp. CCALA 051
ATAGCGCACGGTGTACTGTAGTTCTTCACCTTGGGAATTTTCATAAAACAAATAAAACGGTTGTTGCTTTTGTCTGTACTCATCAATTTGACTTCGCCATGCTTGTAAGAGTTTACTTGCCTGTTTGAGCAATGATTGGCGGATTGATGCGTCAAGGTTTCCTCGCTCTAATAAAAGTGTAAGTATAGTTTGAGATTCGCCAATTCGACCTGCATCGTTAAGCGCTTTGATAGCCTGCCGCAAGGCGTTGACTTGGTTAGAGTCAAGCGTGAAGGGCTTTCCCACCTCTACAGCGTGTTGGGCGATCGCCACGATTAAGCCCGAAATACTGGGGTCTTTGCCCCAAAGAATATTGAGGCGACGGGCGATCGCTTCTAGTTGTTCCTTGGTTCCTGGCGGAATTGACAGTGTAATCGTGTCTTTTTTTCGAGGCATTTACAAAATGTAGTTGCACTTTGAAAAATGTTGTGTCATTATTTTTAGTGTAAATGCAAATGCTCGATACGTGAGTCAATGTAATGACAAAAAAGGAGACATTGAAACAGTTGTCTGCTCCCACACTCAGAAATTGCATCAACTAAATGAATCAAATGACTGACACTAATCAAATCAGAATTCTGATTAGCGCCTTGGCTAGTGGTGTCGTATTAGTCCAGAAGTCTGCTCTGATGATGGCATTAGCAAGTCGATCGGAAGCAGTAACAATCGCTGCACAGTTTGACTCTCCCCGACTCAAGCGAGAGTTGAACTTAGCAAAACCCAATCAAACCACAAAAGTATCGCTAGAGCTTGAGTTTGAAGCAAACCGAGTCATTTATCAAAGTCAAGAAATTGGCAAAATTCAGATTCTCTACAAACCTCCTTTACCTGGTGAGTTGCAAGCAAGATTAAGTACTGAAAGTGCAATTGACCGATTTTTAGAATACTTGCAAAAGCTATATCAAATTGTTGTACTTGATGAAAGCGATCGCCATGTGAGAGTTTTCATTCCCAATCAGCAAATACCCAGCTTTGTAGAACTTTGGCAAGAATTTTTGCAAGAAATAGCTTTTTCTGCCTATGGAGATACTAAACATCAATTACCAGGGTTAGTGCAGACTTTCATTCAAATGCTAAATTCTGTAACCCTCTCTGGACGGGGATTTAGTACTTTAGATGTCCCAATTTTGACTAACGAGCAATCTAATGTATTAGCTGCTTGGTATTTTGCAGTAGTGCGAGATGTCGGAGAACGTCAAAATAACCGCCAAAAACAGATCTATCTATTAGAAAAAGAGCTTGCAGAATTTGATTTAGATGACAAAACGCGCAGAGCTAAAACAAAAGAGCTACAAGATAAGCTAGCGATGCAAGACAAGGAAACTCTGAAATATACTGAGTATTTTCGCAAGTCTTTTGGTAGAAGCTTAGAGGAACAAAATGCAGCTTTGCAAGAGCTGAGACAACTCGAAACTCGATTACTCCAACCAAGTTTAACTAAAGTAGAACAGCGGAAATTACAAAAGCAACAAGGAAAACTAAAAGAAACACTAATTTTCTCTCAAGGATCTACTCAGCAAAAATTGGAATTATTCAAGCAGTCTGAAGGCGATCCATTCAAATTTGTTCGGCTAGATGAGCAACAAAATCCAGATAAATTTAAGCAAATTTATAAAATTGCTAAAAACTTTACAAAAATTGCTACTGACCAAATTAACTCAACTCGTGGCGATATCTTTACTCAATGTATTCGTGAAATGTATCGCTTGTTAGAAACCGAGCCAAATAACTCACTACCACAACCGCTACTAACAGAAGAACCGATTTTAGGAGAAATGCGATCGCCCGGAGATGATAGTAAAGAATTTTGCTATTCATGTGGAATTAAACTCGATCCTAAAAATGCACGCTGGCAAGTTTTGAGATTTATGTTTGAGCGTCCTTCTCAACGTCGTCAGTCAGCGTCGAGTGAAGGTAGACCTCACATTTGTGCTTCCTGTTCAGCCTTAGCTTTTGCTTCACCTCTGAAAGTGACAGATGAAAGTATTATTTTACAGCTTAAGTCTCTTAGTGGCAGTACAATTTCTGAGTTAAAAATAAAAGACTATCTCAGAATGCTAACAAATAAAGAGATGCATTTGAGTGCGGGTCGCTATTTAATTTTAAGTTCGGAGCGTACAAATACAGGAGAAATTGCTTCTCAAAAAATGGGACAAGTGCAGTATGCACTGGCTAAAGCTGCTTCAATCTTTCCTGTAGAAGTTTTAGCAGATTTTGAATTTTGGCTGATTACCCAAGGTAGCCAAAAAATTCTACTAGCCAATAGACATTTAATTCTTATCAAAGGTTTAATGGATAGCTACGGTCAGTCAATTATCAACGCTGACAAAGATGTCAATATGACCATCCTCGGCAAGAGAAGACCCAAACCGCGCAAGCGTCCGCTACAGTCAATTATCAACGCTGACAAAGATGTCAATATGACCTTGGGTGATGCTATACGCTACATTCAACAGGATTTACCTTATTTGGCAGATTATATACTGGCAAAACCTACAAACTACTCAAATGTCGTTGAGACAGAAAAAAACCGCAAAAAATATTGGGAGATGATTAGAGAAAGCACTATGAACAAAGAACGTCAACTATGGCAAAAAGCAACTTTGTACGAGGATGTTGCTGCTTTAACTGGCTTAACTTATGCCTTCGCTCAATCATTCAAAAGAATTGCAAGTGAGTGCTTATCAAAGGAAGATGCGGAGCGCGAATTGAGTAAACTTATCGAAAAGGTTGAAGATGGTCATGCATTTTTTTACTTTTTCTGTGATTACTATAAACCGTTTGAAGAGGTAAATAGAACTATAACAAAAGTACAATTTTATCGAAATCCAGATTGTAGCTTTATCTATGACCGTTTGAAAGAGTTACTAGCAAAAATAGAGGTATCTATTTCTGAGAGAGAAGAAATAGATAAAGAAACTCAACAAGCAAGGCTAAACATATTTGCAGAAGATATAACAAGAGTTTACGACCATTTCATTCATAAGAAAGAGTATCTTGCAGAAAAGGATTGGAAAAACTTAACTTACAATCTCAAACTTTCTCTTTACACTCGGTTCCCTGAACTACTAACCAAAGCAAAAACTAAGAGTGAGAAAAAATAATTATGGCAACTGGACTTCCTAAAACTAGCGATGCACGCCTGCACTTTGATATTTATGCCATTCTCGAAGGCTCTCAAGAACTTTATCTCGGTCATGAAGTACAGGTGAATATTAACTTGGTTGAGACAGTAAAACTAACAACCAAAGATGGACTCTCTTTAGAAAAATGCTACATTTCCCCAACAAAACGACGTGGTGTTGAACGACGTAGTTTAATTTGGTCGCCTGTCCGCACTGGTGAATTGCTAGGAGATAAACTTAAGTGTGGCATACCTGAAACCTGCGCTTTACCTACTTGTCCTATTTGCTCAACTTACGGCGGTTTAATAGCAGGTAAAAAAACTTTAATTGGTCGAGTTACACATGGTGGAGGTGTAGCAGTACAGGATATTTATCCCGTAGATAAACAACGAGCGATGCATCCAGCAATTATTTCCAATAATTTATCTAAAAAGGAAGAAAAACCTACTCCCTTTAAACGTCAGTACAACCAACCAGGTATTCTTTATCCAGTAACTAATCACGCATTGAGTATCACAGACGCAGAGTTTGCTTCTATAGCTTATGCTTTTCTAGATTGTTTGCCACGTATAGGTTCTGGAAATCCAAAAGGAATAGCGATCGCAGAAACTTCCGAACAAATGCCTCTTCTAGTTGTGGATAGATACCTCGTTCCCAGAGGAAAGCGTCCGGTGATTTCTCCATCAATTACTAACCCACAAGAGGCTATTGATGATTTTCTTCGCTTTGCTAGAAGTCCAGAAACAAACAGCGATCAAATTCAACTTCCACATTTTGAACGTTGGATAGGAGATGCTGCACTAGAGAAATTACAAGAGTATTCTGCCTTGTTTGTTGACACTGTATTGCAGGCATAATTTATGTACTGTGTCGAACTGAAAATTCAACCTACAGCAGCGATGACCTTTCGCGTTTTGCCTGGGTCAATTCTTAACATCGCTACTTATCCCTTCGTTCCTCCAACAACTTTATCTGGCTTCTTGCGACGGCTAGGCATGATGTCTGTTGGGTTGGAAATTCCAGAAACTCGCATTAACAGCGATAACCCGCCAGTTTATGCCTTACCTCCGCATTATTTAGCTTTAGGCGCGTATCCAGCCAAAGGAACGTGGAGTGCCGTTCATCGTACCAATCGCCAAGGGATGCGAGAGTTTAACCATGATGCCTTTTCTAGAATTTATCAAGATGGCGAAAAAGCGAATTTTCAGTTGCATACTTGGGAATATTTCATAGCTGAAGAACTGACTGGTTATGTATTAGCTGATTCTCGAAATGGATTAGAGTATTTTCAAGAATTAGTAGGTTACGGCTGTAAGCTTGGTAAAGAAGGATTTGCGATTGTCTCAGAAGTTTCAGAAATCGTGAATTTACATCAAGAAACCGCTGCTAAATATCCTTCAACAATTGTACCAATGGAAGCTCTGTTACAAAGTCAGCAGTTTGTAAGCGGGTGCGATATTTACAACATGTATCGTTACAAATGGGCAAGGGATACAAGTTATCAATCAGAACAAGAAGGTTTTTTAGATAATCGAGTAACCAAAATTGAAGGATTTATTCCTTTTGTTACCGCCTATTTTACACAAGACACAGGAAATCCTCCGACTCTGGAATATTTCACAGATGGAAATGAAATTAATATTCCTATTTCGCTGGTTAACTTGCTGAGAGGTGAAGCATATGTCTAAAGCACATCGTCAATATTCATTTAAGTTTGGTCGAGTATTCTTTCCTGGTGAAGCACAGCCAATTCCTAGCGAAATTCGTTTTCAACCTCTGGGAAATCATGTTGGTAATGTGATGGCTTTAGTTAAGAAATGGAGCAAAAGAGATTTTCCATCAGAGTCTTCTTTTGCAAGAGTTTTAGAAGCAGCACAGATTCACGATATAGGTAAACCTCAAAGATTTGAGATTCAAGCGAAAATTACGAAAACGAGTAAATTTAAGGAGTATACTTACTCATTTAGAGGACATCGTTACTTAGCTAAAAGTGACAAAAATGCTTGGGCTGAGGCTTTAGCAATCGGGCATCATGATTTTTCGGTAGAAGATATATGTAGCCAAGCATACAAACTAAAAAAAGAACAAAAATATGCTGATATTTTGACTAAAGAACCGCTAGCTTACGCCCGCGAACTATATATTCTGGAAATGTGCGATCAGATAGAAGCTGAGTTAGCCTGTAGAGTTTTTGGCGATGGGAACCAGGCAGATTCTCGCGCCTTTATGGACTTTACAATTGCACCGGATGAATTAGACGACACAAAATATTTTATCGAGCCTTGGATCTTTGAAGGTTTACAACCTATAGAACTAACTTTCAAGTCTTGGGTCATGCAGTCTAATGAAATTGATAAAGATGGAGAATTAAAAAAATGTATTCAAGATGGTAGAGAAGAAGCTATTGGTAAAATACTAGATCGTATAGTAAAAACCTGGTGGCAATTTCATCAAGGTAACCCACAAGAATCAATTACTAAAACAATAACGATTCAGCCTTATAACTCTAGCATTCAAGCTAAAATTTGGACGGTAGAAGACTTTTATCAAAAGTTGGGAGGTTTTAAGCCTAACCCAATGCAAAAGGAAATGTTTGAAAAAATATATAATTCTCATGAAGACCAACATCCTGCCATTTTATTGAAGTCTTCTACTGGTTCGGGGAAATTCGAGTCAATTCTATTTCCAGCCCTAGCATCAAGTTATCGTTTAATTTTACCTCTGCCCGCTCGTAGTTTATTGGAAGACCAAAAACAAAGAACTGAAGACTATCTAAAAAAATTTTCTAAACTACATCCAAATAGAGAATTTTCTTTAGTTGTAGATACAGGAGCGCAAATGTATCGCCAAATCTACAAAAATGGAGAAGAAAGAAAATTTCGTACATCCAATTCTAGACGACATTTATACAAGGGTGATGTTATTCTCACGACTATAGATAAATTCCTTTATCGCTACTTTGCTTTTGGAGATAAGCAAAAGTCATTCATTTTTCCTTTAAGAATTAATCAAGAGAAGACACTTATCTGTTTTGATGAAGCTCATAGTTATGATGAAATTTCATTTACAAACTTTAACAGTTTAGTGAAATCGTTATATGAAACTGGACGTTCTATTGTGCTTATGACAGCTACAATGCCAAGCGAGTATTTAAAATGTTTTGATTATCTAGAACAAATAGATTACATTGAAAATTGGGAAAAATACCATGCACTGCAAAAATTTCAAGAGCAAATATTAAAACAGGATTATCCCAACAAAAAAAGCTTTGAATGGATTAATAGTATTAAACGAGATTCAGAACATCCAGAAGCTTATCAAAATGAATATACTCAAATCATTCTAAGAGAATGGCAGACTGAATCTAAACAAAAACTAATTGTAGTTGTTGAAAGGGTTCAAGATGCAGTCGAGATTTATCAGAAAGTAAAAAGTAGCCTAAATTTTAGCGATCGCTCGTCAGAACGATTTTTATTTCTCTATCATGGTAGAATTGCCGACCAACTGCGACCAAATATTTATGCTGAAATTCAAAAACGAGATTCCAGTAATCAACCTTATCTTCTGATTACAACTAGTGCTATAGAAGTTGGTTGCGATCTAAATGCTAAAGTACTGATTTCTGAAATTTGTCCTCCAGAAAACTTAATTCAACGCGCGGGAAGATGCAACCGCAAAGGTAATATACATAATGCTAAAGTGATAGCGATCGGTAATTCAATTCCTAAATTCTCCAATAGCTTAGATGAAACTGGCTGGCAAATCTACCAAAAAACTTTAGAATCATTTTCAGAGTTTAATGCTCAAAAAATTAGTGAATGTATCTCTGTTTCTGAACAAGTTGATGATTATCGAGTCATCGAACTATTTTCCATGCTGCATGATTATGTTTATGAGGCAGATTTAACTTGTAAACATGCCCATGAAAAAGGATTGATTGTTACTCGTAGTTGGACACCTTCAGCAACATTGATTTATAAAGATGGCAGTGAAAATTCACATAAAATAAATGTACCTGTCGATCGCCTAATAAAGAATGATGAAAATGATTTTGCTAATACTTATGTATTGGAGCGTTATTACGATCGAGAAACTACACGCTTTGATGAAAGAGAATTAGGCTGGGGTTGTGCTTATTCTAAGGATATAGTAATTGAAATTCACAAAAATCAGGAAGGTGCTGAAATATATGATGGAAAGCGTGAATACTCATATAATCCAGAATTAGGATTTGTGGAATTGCCAGGTATTTTTATTAAACTCAGATCGACGAATTGTGATGAAAAATTACTTTGCAAACACACCGATCGCAAGTCAGCAATTATTACATATACAAAAGCATTGAAAACAAAGTCAGATTAGATTTAATATCATGCCTCACAGCCTCGTCCTCAACCTCATTCCGCAATCTCTTATCTACCCTGAATTTCTCACTGGCAGACATCTCCACGCCTTATTCCTCACCCTCATTAGTTCTGTCGATAAAACCTTGGGAAACTACCTGCATCAATCCAATGCAGATAAAGCTTTCACCCTCTCACCCCTGCAAATACAACGACAGCACAAACATCACCATACCTTACAATTTGGTCATCAAAAACCCATTCCCGCAGGTACTCCCTGCTGGTGGCGTATTTCCCTACTCGATGACACTCTATTTAGCAAATTAACCCCACTGTGGCTGAATCTTAACCCAAAACACCCTTGGCATTTAGGTTCCGCAGACTTGTATATTACCAGTATTCTCGGTACTCCCCAATCGATGCAACCTTGGGCAAATGCTTGCACCTATACCCAACTATACGAACAAGCTAGCGATCGCGATCGCACTCTTAGCTTCACTCTCACTACGCCTGTATCCTTTCGTCAAGGTGAATACGATACGATTCTTCCCGTCAAAGAATGCGTTTTCAACAGTCTTATAGGACGTTGGCATAAATATAGTGGAATTGAATTTACTAATATCTCCTTTGACTCAATTTATCCAAGTTCTGTCAAGATTCAAACGGAAGTAATTAGCAATTATAATAGTAAGTTTATTGGCTGTGTTGGTGAAATTAGCTATCGCATTCTTGGAGATGTCGAACCAATAGTAATTAAGCAAATTAATGCTTTAGCTGACTTTGCTTTATATACGGGTGTAGGACGTAAAACAACAATGGGTATGGGCATGGTACGCCGTCTGTCAACAATTGATTCGCGTTCTTCAAATATGAAAAATCATGGACGATCTTGAATATATTCCTATCGCTGCATTAAATCAATATGCCTACTGTCCGCACCGCTGCTGGCGAATGTTTTGTGCAGGGGAATTTATCGATAACCAATACACAATTGAAGGAACGAGTTTACACGATCGCGTTCATACGTTAGGAGAAGGAAGTCGAGAAGAAACTCGGCAAATTCGAGCAATTTGGCTGAAGTCCGAACGATACAAATTAATTGGAAAATCTGACTTAATTGAAGTAGAAAACGGTCAATGGTATCCAGTGGAATACAAGCGAGGACGTAAAGGCGAATGGGATAACGACGAACTGCAAGTCTGCGCCCAAGCTTTGTGTTTAGAAGAAATGACTGGACAATCCATTAGTAATGGCTATATTTACTATGCTCATTCGCACCAACGTCAACTAGTAGAAATTACTAACCAATTGCGTCAAAGTGCGATCGCAACTATTCAAGCCGTTCAAACATTGCTAATGACAGGAGAGATACCAAAGGCTATTAAAACAAAACGCTGTGATGGATGTAGCTTATTTTCACGCTGCTTGCCTGGTGCTGTAGATAAGGTTGGACGCTATCAAGAAGCTAAGTAAGTTTAGTTATGTTCATGTACTTTATCGACTAGAAATGCAATTATGGGTACGGTTTATATCACTCAAGAAAATGCTTTTATTGGCAAAGCAGATGAACGGCTTCATGTCAAATTTGATAAAAAAACAATTTTAGATGTGCCGCTAATTAAAATAGATGGTGTTGTAGTTATGGGACGTGCTACCGTTTCACCAGCGGCGATTTCCGAACTACTCGAACGCCATATACCTCTGACTTTTCTGACAGAAACAGGTCGTTATTTAGGTAGATTGGAGCCAGAAGTTAGTAAAAACATTTTTGTTCGCAAGGCACAATGGCAAGCAGCTGGTGAGTCAGTCCAAGCAATTCATGTAGTTCAAGGTTTTGTGCGCGGTAAGCTAAAAAACTACCGAAATCTACTTATCCGTCGCCAACGGGAATTTCCAGACTTAGATTTATCAGCATATATTACACGTTTAGAGCAGGCGATCGCACCGATTGACACGACTAACAGTATTAACTCGCTGCGCGGTTTGGAGGGTGCTGGTAGTGCGGCTTATTTCAACTGCTTCCATCAACTGATTCGGGCTACAGAATTTACTTTTACCACGCGCCGCCGCCGTCCGCCGACTGACCCAGTTAATTCTTTACTCAGCTTTGGCTACTCATTATTGCGGCATGATATACAAGGGGCGATCGATATTGTTGGGTTCGATCCATATTTAGGATATCTACACTGTGAACGTTATGGTAGACCAGCGCTAGCATTGGATTTAATGGAAGAGTTTCGTCCCTTGATAGTAGATGCAGTCGTGTTATCTGCTTTGAATAAGCGACTTTTGACACCCGCAGAATTTGTGACGGAACCGTTAAGTCATGCGGTATCTCTGACTGCGGAAGGGCGAAAAACATTCTTGCGCTTATACGCGCAGAAGAAGCAATCTGAGTTCAAGCACCCAGTTCTAGGACGTAAATGTAGTTACCAAGAAGCATTTGAACTACAAGCACGGTTACTAGCGAAATACTTAATGGGTGAAAGTAAGAAATATCCACCGTTGATTTTGAAGTAGGCGTGAGGGGAGAAAATCACCATGAATGTTGTTATTTCTTACGATATCTCCGAAGATAAGCGCCGTACCAAAATCCATAACATTCTTAAGTCTTACGGGCAATGGGTGCAGTACAGCGTGTTTGAATGCCAGTTGAGTGATACTCAATATGCTAAATTACGTTGGCGTTTAAATAAGTTAATTAAGCCGGATACTGATAGTATTCGATTTTATTTTCTATGCGCCTGCTGTTTTGGTAAAGTTGAGCGTATTGGTGGTGAACCAGTTTATGATGACACTATTTTCTTTGCTGAATGCGCGGATGGGTAGGTGTTGGTACAGAGAGTTTGAAAAAAATGCTGGCGATCGGCGCGATACAGTAGTTTACAGGAATAATAGCTGATAACCTACCGCGCTCCTTGCTACGTCTATGTTTTCACAATTTGTACTTTGCATTAACCAGCTTTTGTGATGCTATTATTGCTTTATCCGCGCTCTCGAACCTTGAAAACTAAATATGGCTTAGTTTTCAGGCTCCCGCCGTTGAAATTTAATTAACGCCCTATTAGGGATTGAAACATGACACAAGCACAACCTTTTGATGGCAGAGAGAGAGTTGAAATTTAATTAACGCCCTATTAGGGATTGAAACTCGATGATGGGAAAGCTAATCACAAGTGCATCTACGTTGAAATTTAATTAACGCCCTATTAGGGATTGAAACAACAGTACGGACTTAATTTTGTAGAGACTGAAGAGAGTTGAAATTTAATTAACGCCCTATTAGGGATTGAAACAAACCTCGAACAAACGCGAGAGTTTGATTACAAGGTTGAAATTTAATTAACGCCCTATTAGGGATTGAAACGCCATCGAGCTGTACGAGCGACTGCTACATCTCGAGTTGAAATTTAATTAACGCCCTATTAGGGATTGAAACTGCTAAAGAGTGGCAAGAGGGAGAGCTGACCACGGTTGAAGAGTTGAAATTTAATTAACGCCCTATTAGGGATTGAAACAAATATGGCAAGCTACTAGCAGCACCAGCAGAAGGGTTGAAATTTAATTAACGCCCTATTAGGGATTGAAACTGCTACTTTTCGCCCTTTTACTTGTTGCGATCTATAGTTGAAATTTAATTAACGCCCTATTAGGGATTGAAACATTTTTATAGAATCATCGGTGATACTGCTATTTATTGTTGAAATTTAATTAACGCCCTATTAGGGATTGAAACTTAACTACATAACGGGCGAGCAGATCTACGACGGCGCGTTGAAATTTAATTAACGCCCTATTAGGGATTGAAACGCATTCCACGGGGATTCTGTTTTCTAAGCGGTAGTATTTAGGTTGAAATTTAATTAACGCCCTATTAGGGATTGAAACAAAAGTACCAGCGCTGAGGATGCATTGGTGGAATGTTGAAATTTAATTAACGCCCTATTAGGGATTGAAACCTCAAGGGAACGAAAACCTATCGCTGCAAGCTGGTGTTGAAATTTAATTAACGCCCTATTAGGGATTGAAACGAGTGGTTGCAGCGGGTGCAATTATCCGTATGGCAAGTTGAAATTTAATTAACGCCCTATTAGGGATTGAAACGTTTAAATTGCGATACACGCGAACTTGCTTACCGAGTTGAAATTTAATTAACGCCCTATTAGGGATTGAAACAAAATAAATTTTCCTGATGGCGATACCCAGGCGAGTTGAAATTTAATTAACGCCCTATTAGGGATTGAAACAACGCCTCAAATCATGGCATATCTTTTAGGCGCAAAAGTTGAAATTTAATTAACGCCCTATTAGGGATTGAAACTTTTGTATATATAAGTATCCGTGCTTAATAAGCAGTTGAAATTTAATTAACGCCCTATTAGGGATTGAAACACGTATAGAGCTAGTACGTTTTCACACGCAATTTCGTTGAAATTTAATTAACGCCCTATTAGGGATTGAAACCGATCAATGCGATTTATTCTTTGAATTACTGGTTGTTGAAATTTAATTAACGCCCTATTAGGGATTGAAACCAAATGTCTCCCGACTACTTAGCAGGTGGGGCTAAGCGTTGAAATTTAATTAACGCCCTATTAGGGATTGAAACTTCGCATTAATTCTGACTGCAATGGCGCTGCCAATATGTTGAAATTTAATTAACGCCCTATTAGGGATTGAAACGGTACGATCGCTGTCTTTCGATGAATCCAAGTGCTGTTGAAATTTAATTAACGCCCTATTAGGGATTGAAACCATGCATTCATAGTAGGAACTGTATCTACCGATATGTTGAAATTTAATTAACGCCCTATTAGGGATTGAAACCATAATTCGCTCTAGCACGTCGAGAAACAGTGCCATTGCGGGTTGAAATTTAATTAACGCCCTATTAGGGATTGAAACTAGCGCAGCCTCTATTCGTTACTGGATAAGCATTTCAAGGTTGAAATTTAATTAACGCCCTATTAGGGATTGAAACAATCGAATATTTGATTTACGAGCAATAGCACCTCGTTGAAGTTGAAATTTAATTAACGCCCTATTAGGGATTGAAACTGAGCGATCGCAGGCGATTCATCCACCCAGCCAAAGTTGAAATTTAATTAACGCCCTATTAGGGATTGAAACGTGGTAGTGCAATTTTGTAAAGGATAGAGGAAAATAGCCAGGAGTTGAATTTTTCCCCAAATAGTCAGGCATGAAACC
>NZ_PYCI01000248.1:0-3088 GCF_003015105.1 Chroococcidiopsis sp. CCALA 051
CTCACCAAGCTCCGCAAGCGTAAAGCAGACCTCGACCAGTATTTGGCTAGCTAGGAAGCAGGGAAGAGAGCAGGGGAGCAGGGGAGCAGGGGAGCAGGTGGGCTTTGTGTGCAGGGGAGCTTCAGGAGCAACTACCAATTACCCATTACCCATTACCCATTACCAAACACTTAATTGTGGAGCAACAACCCTCCAAATTTAGTTCGGTTTTGCCACCTATCATATCCGCGCCTACCTGTTACATTAAATTTACATAAAGACGCTATTTGTCGGCTAAATTGTAAACAACACTAGCAGCAAGTCGATCGGTTACAATTTGGCAACCGAACTGTAAGGGAGGTCATCAGTGAACGACTCATCACATCAAGTTTCCGAGTTTTTCCCAGGAGAATCAAAGGACAGCGATTCCTTATGGCAATACGTCCAGTCGCTAAGTCCAGAGGCTATTACTCAGCTATCCCAGCCTAGCTCTACTGAAGTATTCCAGATGATCGAGCGTAATATCATCGGTATGTTAGGTAGTTTACCTGGAGAAAATTTCGGTATAACGATTACAACTAACCGTGAAAGTTTGGGTAGATTACTCGCTTCAGCAATGATTAGTGGTTATTTCTTACGCAATGCCGAACAACGCATGATGTTTGAAAAGTCCCTAGAAGCAACGGAAGTCATCGGGACACAGGAATAAGTAAAACAAACCGTCCATGACTTCAAAACCCATTTCAATTCCGCATAAAATTATCGGCGTGGGCGTTCTGTGGAACGCTCAACAACAAATTTTAATCGATCGCCGTCGCCCAGAGGGGACAATGGGCGGATTGTGGGAATTCCCCGGCGGAAAATTGGAGCCAGGAGAGACGGTAGAAGAATGCATCAGGCGCGAACTGATGGAAGAGTTAGGGGTAGAAGTTGAAGTCGGCGATCGCCTCATCACTATCGAACACGACTACTCTCATTTGCGCGTAACGCTAGCAGTACACCACTGTCATTATTTGGGTGGAGTCCCTCAGCCGATCGAGTGTGCGGAGATCCGTTGGGTAACTCTAGATGAAATTGAACAATACAATTTTCCTGCGGCTAACGTGCAGATTATTGCTGCAATAAAAGATTATAAATAGTGAGTAGGGGCGCACACCTGTGCGCCCCTACTCACTACAAAGAATAAACCGGCAACGTGAAATGGAAACAACTGCCTCCATTAGGGGCTGAGTCTACCCAAATTTGCCCGTAGTGCGCTCTAATAATCCGTTGACACAAAGCTAAACCGATACCATAACCATCTTTAGCTTCATCGCGCTTGAGGCGGAACCGCTCTTCAAAGATGCGATCGTAATTTTCTTCAGGAATTCCAGGTCCAGTATCGCAAACGCTGACTTGTACCTTCTGCGTTGTGCGGTGCAGGCAAGAAATGCGGATCGTACCTCCTTCAGGAGTATACTTCATCGCATTGTCAAGCAAGTTGATCAAGACTTGCCTTACCCTTTCCCGGTCGGCATAAACCGCAGGTAAATCGTTAGGAAGATCGGTTTGGATAGATTGCGATTTGGTAAAAGCGCGGTCTTGGATATGTGCTTCTACATCTTGGTATAACTCGATCAAATCTAGCTTGTGGGGTTGAATTTGTAGTTCGGCACTAGAACCCCGCGTTACCTGTAACAAACTCGCAATCATGCGATCGATAATCTTAGCTTGGCTGCGGGCTTGTTTGAACAACTGGGTTAATAAAGCAGGCGATGCAGAAAAACCCCCCTTTTTAGTCGATAGAAATTGAGCTTCGAGAGTTTCTACAGCAATAGACACAGCGGTCAGAGGATTGCGCAGGTCGTGCGCTACCATTGCAATAATTCGATCTTTAAACTGAAGCTGCTCCAATAACCTCTCCTGCTCGCGTTTGAGGCGAAAGACTTCATCGGAAAGCCGAATTACTTCTACCGAATCAGCTACAGAACGAATTGCGGCGACATTGGAAGTACCGTAATTGCCCGAGTTGTTTAAGTTTTCTAAATCCTTCGGTTTCGTTGAGGTTTCGGCTAACTCTGCTACCAAATTTGCCTGAGCCTCAGCTGATTGCTGCCACCGCAGCCACCAGTTACTTAGTTGCTCGATCAAATTACTTCCAGCCAGAATTTGTCTTGGTTCTGGATAAATTTTGATCAAAGCTGGTGTAGCCACCAGTTTGAAGTGTTCTGCTAGATACGGTTGTTCCCCGACATTAACAATCTGTAATTCAAACGGGTACTCAGCTTGTAGCTGCTTGAGATAACGACGAATTTGCTGTATTTGCTGTCGCGAACTGGGACGCTCATCTACAAATAGCAGTAGTTGAAGCCTAGCTTCAGTCGAGGTCGGCTGTTCAGAAGAAACCTGCATGCAATCTTGTTTCAGCACGGGCAACTAACAGGTAACGCTTAGTGAGAGGTGAAAGAAGTAGCCATAGCGGATTATAAATCAGCCTCCTTTTAAATTTAATATCTATTTTAGTTTTTGCATATAGCTAAGATGTTAAGGAGCGTAGAATTACAGATATTGGGCAGTCCTACGCTAGCGTAAAACTAGTACATATACTGAAAAACCGTGTTGTTTTCAAAAAGCGCTCGATTAGCTAGTTTAACCTGCTTATTGCTGGCTGTAACTGCCTGCGCCAATAGTCCTAACGCTCAGCAGTTGGAGCGCACTTTAGCTGCCGATCCTGAGTTGGAGACCAATCGACCGTTTAGCAATTCTGGCACTTCTGCGCCATCCACCGATTCAGCTCGGCAAAATCAGCCGAATGGGGCGATCGCCCAGCTACCACCTGACTTCCCTTCAGAAATTCCGCGCTATCCCGAGGCTCAGTTGGTAGCATCTGTACCAGCGGAAAACGAGTCTTCGCCGTCAGAAACTCGTTGGGTAACTGGCGATCCGATCAACGTCGTGCAAAGCTTTTACAAAAAAGAATTTCAGTCGAATAACTGGCAAATTGTCAATCCGCCATCGGGGGGAGAAACAGATAACGCGACGATTGAGGCGCGACGGAACGATCTGTTAGTAAAAATTGCGATCGCGCCAAGAACGACATCTACCCCTCCGCCCAATGCGACTCCTACAC
>NZ_PYCI01000024.1:0-59043 GCF_003015105.1 Chroococcidiopsis sp. CCALA 051
TTGATTAAATCTCATCCCAACTACCAAAGTCTACGTTCCTACGGCACTATCGCCGCCTGATTCTGTCCGATGTATTGATTAATGATATATTGTTTGATACTACCTATAGAGCTAGTCGAGAACTTACACTGGTGGACTATCCCAGTAATGGCTTTGATAAGCTTTATATTATTTGGAATTGAAGAGCTTGGTTCCGAACTAGAAAACCCTTTTGGACGCGATCCTAACGATCTACCTCTGGATGAAATTTGTCGTACCATACTCCGTAATGTTGAAGATATCTTGAGAAGTACTAATAACGCGACTCATTTTAACCAAATACCTATAGTACTGAAGTCGCGCTAGTGGGTAGACGCACTGCAAAACAACTGCCAACTTCTACTTGGCTAGTAACAGTAATGAATCCACCGTGATTCTGGGCGATCGCTTGAGCGATCGGCAATCCCAATCCAGAACCACCAGAATTATAAGAACGAGAGCGATCGGCTCGCCAAAATCTGTCAAATACGTGTTTAAGCTGCTCTGGTGCAATCCCTACACCTGTATCTCGTACGTCAATGTACCACTGAGAACTGACGCGGCGATCTTCGATTTCAACTATACCTCCATTTGGCGTATAGTGAACAGCATTCTCAATTAAATTGCCAAATAATCGCCTTAGTTGATCTGGATCGCCTAGCAATTTCAGATTCTTAGTTACTTGTATACTTAGTTTAATTTGTTTGGCTTCAGCTTGAGGTTTATATAACTGCACTAAATTCTCTAAAAGTTCTGTCAAATCGATAATATCTCGATTACGGTGAGGAATTTTATCGTTACGAGCCAAAAATAATAAGTCTTCTGTCAAGCGAGACATTTGATTAGTTGCGCTAGCGATCGCCTGGAACTTCTCTTTATCTGTTTCCCGCATTCCCTCTGAATATTTCAATGCTACTGTTGCATTACTTTTTACTGCCATTAAAGGACTGCGAAGTTCGTGGGAGGCATCAGCCGTAAACTGCTTTAACCTTTGAAAACTCTGCTCGATTGGTTGCATGGCTTGACGAGTTAACCATACTCCACCAATTCCACTCAGAGCCAAAGCGACGAGGATTCCACCGCCTAATCCCCAGTCTAATTTACTTAAAGTTTCATCATATTCTTCCAGAGATTGACTGACTCTTACATACCCAATCAGTTTTCGATCGTCGCTACCAATAATCGGTAAAGTCGTAGCTATAAGGCGATTTTTTCTAGTTTGAAACTGTACTGTTTCTTTTGGAGAAAGTGGTAATGTTACAGTAGCTTTTCCTTGTCGCTCTACCAAACGCCTCTGAGTATCGAACCACTCCAAAGCTTGATTATTGGCAATTAGATCTTGCACGGGAAAGTCGCTTTCAATTTTGATCTGACCGTTTTCATATTCTGCATTAGCGGCAGCACCCTGTCCTAAAGCAATTAGTTTATCTGTAAGCTGATGAGTGAGACTGCGGGTGAAGACAGTCCGCACGGCGATCGCAAATGTTCCTAGTATCGATGCAATAACTACTAGGTAAGACAATAATAAGCGATACCGAATTTTTTCAAACACGAGCAGGTGCGATTCAGTTATGAGTTAATTACCAGAATGTAACAAAGTCCACCTCTGACAATTCTATCAGATTACATTACTTAGCGCAGAGACGATAACCAACTCCGTATACTGTTTCGATGAAATCTTCTGAACTCCCTGCTGTTTTTAGTTTTCGGCGCAAGTTTGTCAAATGAGTTTTTACAGTTTCTTCTCCAGACAATTTATCAAATTCCCACAATTTATCTAGGATTGCCGTGCGAGTTAAAACTTGAGTAGGATTTCTCAAAAAGTATTCTAAAATTGTATATTCTTTAGGTGTTAATGACAGCGTTTTTCCAGCATAAGTAACTTCGCGATTGGCTGGATCGAGTTGCAGCTCGCCGTGACTCAAAATCGGTTGTCTTATTTCTGGACTTCTCCGCGATAAAGCCCTAATTCGCGCCCCCAATTCTTCAAGCTCAAATGGCTTGACTAAATAATCATCAGCACCAGCATCAAGTCCAATTACCTTGTCTGAGGTTGTATCTCTTGCTGTTAACATCAAAATGAAAGCATGACATTTAGCAGCGCGTAAACGCTTGCACAGCGCAATTCCATCTAATCGAGGTAGCATTAAGTCTAGTAAGATAACATCGTAGGCAGTCGATTGGGCGTATTCCCAACCCTCAACCCCATCAGCAGCTAAATCTACAACATGGTGTTGATGCCTCAAATCTTCCGCTAGTGGTTTAGCAATGCGATCGTCATCTTCAACTATTAAAATTTTCATACAGTTGTGTAAGGAGAAAAGTTATTTGACTAATTTACCTAGAAATAAGTTTGGCGATCGAAAAGGCAGCTGCCGCAGCAAGTCCTCCAGTTAGCACAGTTTGGACTGCACTACGCATTGGTTTAGCACCTGTGAAGTGACCTTTGATATAGCCAAATATTACTAGAGCAATGTTAGTAATAATTACTGAAAGTGTCAGTGCCGTTTTGGAATTAGAAATGAAGATAAAAGGACTTAGGGGAACGATCCCTCCAGCAATGTAAGAACCAGCAATGGTGAGGGCGCTCTTTAATGCTCGCCCAGGAGCAGGCTTTTCTATACCCAACTCAAAGCGCATCATGAAATTAACTAGCGCATGAGGATTTCGCAACAACCCCTTGGCAATTAACTTACTTTCTTCTGCTGTCAGCCCATAAGATTGAAATATATCTATGACTTCTCTTACCTCTACTCCTGGCTTTTCTCTCAGTTCTCGTTGTTCGCGCTTTAGCTCTGACGTGTAGTGGTCGGCATCGCTTTTAGCAGCAAGATAACCGCCCAAACCCATCGCGATCGCACCTGCTGCAATCTCGGCTAAACCAGCAGTGACAACTATGCTAGTAGAAGCTACAGTTCCAGACAACCCAGCTGCTAGAGCAAAGGGAACTGTCAATCCGTCCGAGACTCCAATGACAATATCTCGGACAACTTCGCTGGCTGTAAAATGTTCCTCAACGTGTGGTGTTTGGGGCATACTTTGTGTCAGTTGCTAATAGTTAATTGCTGATGGTTCATAATTTATATTCATAATTTATAGTCGATCGCAATTTAACAATTAACCACCTATAATCGACTTTACCTCTTTGATGTAGGTAGTAGGCATAGCCAGTAGATATGCTTCCACTGGCTTCTGGTTTATCTCATACCCTTTAGGCTTTGCCTAGGAACGAGTATTGAGCGGATCGGCAATGTACTTGAACGTTGGCTCCGAGTTCCAAGGACCGCGTTCGTCTACCTGCACTACTCCCTCTTTTCCATAAGAGGACAAGTTGTAGTAAATATCAACTGTCTCATCCGGTTGAATGTTACCAAACATTGGGTCAGTTAGCTTACCCAGAGAATCCAACGCTTTCATGAACATTTGAGTGTGAGAAATTTCTCTTGTCAGCAAATGCACGAGTGTTTTTTTACTTCCTTCATCAGTTGAGAGTTTAATCAACTCTTCGTAAGTCTGAGGCGCTCCAGCTTCAGCCGCAATGTTAGCCCGCAAGTCGCGCACTACGTCACCACCTTCGTTGAGATAGCTAGCAGTCCAAGTATTGCCCTGACTATCTAGAAAATGCGGACCCATACCACGTATGGCAAATAGAGTACTTTTGTAAGCCTCAGTTCGATCGACATTTTTAGTGTGAGCCTCGATCATTTTGCCCACCATTTCTAAATGACCGAATTCTTCGACGGCAATATCCTGAAGCATATCTCGAATACTTGCATCTTCAACGTGAAAAGACTGTACCCAGTATTGCAAAGCCGCAGAAAGCTCTCCTGTTGCGCCACCAAATTGTTCTAGAAGAAGTTGAGCAAAACGCGGATTTGGTTCTCTAATATCTACGCTGTGGATTGTTTCTTTTTTATGAAAGAACATAAATTGCTGTCTCCTGTGAATGATTTTGTAAAGAGGATTTGAAACAAGTCGATTAGTTTAGACGAGACTGAGTTGCAACTTCACTGTTATGGATAGCGCGATTACTCCTATCTGCCAACGTGTAGTGGTATAACAAAGCTGCGGTAGCACCACCTGCCAAGGGACCGATCCAATACAGCCAAAAATACTGGAGTCCACCCCCCATTAAAGCTGGACCGAGATACCGAGCTGGGTTCATAGCAGCGCCACTCAGAGGACCACCAGCCAAGATGTCTAGTGCCACAGTTAATCCGATGAACAAACCGCCGATTCTAGGGGCGCGAGAGTCAATAGCTGTGCCAAAAACAACAAATACCAGGAAGAAGGTCAGAATGAATTCCATGACCAATCCCATAAATGGAGTTTCTCCCTTGCCAAGAGCTGGGGTTCCCATACCTACAGCTTGGAGTGCCTGTAAAGGAATAACCAGTTTGATCAAACTGGCGGCAAAAATGGCTCCCAAACATTGGGAAATAATATATCCCAACGCATTCTTGGGATCGATTTTACCTGTCAGCCAAGCGCCAAAGGTGACGGCCGGATTGAGATGACCGCCGCTCACAGCTGCTGTTGCACTGACCATAACGGCGATTGTCAAACCGTGGGCGAGAGCAATAGCAGTCAGATCCACTGCTGTGCCTGTAATTCCGCCCCGATTGATGTAATTAGTGGCGATCGCACCCACTCCAATAAAGATCAAAGCGAAAGTTCCGACAAATTCAGCTACGAGTGCTTTTGAATTCATCCTCTTTACTCCTTATGAGTCTGCTGAAGGCTACATTTGTAACTCCTGCACCTTAAAAGTAAGATATTAAAGGTAAAGAACTCGGAAAGAGTTTAAGCTATTTTTTAGATAAGAATTAATTCTATTTATTCAGCTAGTTCTTGCAAATAATTACTATTAAAAAAGTTGATTTTCGCTAGATAAGGCTAATTTTTATACTAATATTGCTTATTAGTATAATTGCTACTAGCTAATCGTTTCGCAAAAATTTTAACAATCGATAAAACTAAACATAAAAAAATGTGAGGTAGCTCTACAGACTTAGTAGTTATACCTCACACGAGCATGAGAAACTCAATTATTCAAGTGATTTCAATTCAAGTAGAAGCGAGTGCTAATTGTTCTCGAAGTTTGAAAAAATTACAGTTTGGCAACACTATTGATGTTATTTTCCATAGATTGTAAGTCTGCTAACACATTCTGTTTGTTGGGCTGAGAGCCTTTTAGTTCGCCCGTTACCCGATCCAGGCTATCTTCAATCGCTTTATAGCGATCGCTAGATTTGGCTTTTATGCCATCCTCAACCTGTTTCCAGTTATCTTCAAATTGGCTAAATTCAGTGTTGGCTTTAGAAAAATTCCCTGCTTCAACTGCTACTTTGGTATTAGATACAACGCTTAGCAGACGATCGACACCTGCTCGATCGGTTTGCCCAGTAGCAACAGGACTGGCTGCGGGTGAGGTCTGTATTGTAGGCTGTTGAGCATTAGTGCATCCTGCCAATACCAAAACACTGATGGCAGCAACAATTAGTACTTGATGTCGTTTCACGATCTCAAACTCCGGCAAAAATTTACGCTAACTGGCACAAAACATCGTTACTGCTATGAGTAAAAATGCTGAGGGATACGAAGTACAGCAAAGCAGTTAATGACTTCTCTGCCAACCAACTCCAAGATAAAACTACGAAGGTAAAGAACTCGGAAAGAAAATAGCTCAATCCCGATCTTTCCGAGTTCTTTACTATATTTGTTGTACCTTGAGAAAAAGTCTCCGGCAAAGGGGACTCCTCTCACCCATCGAGTTTTGTCACGCAAAGCTCGATTTTTCCAATCTAAAGAGCAGATAGTATTCTAAAAGTCTATTTTTAACGAGGAGTTGACATGAAACGTGCGTTTCGGAAATATCACCGCATTCTGGCGATCGCGATCTCGATCCCACTGACTGTAACCGTGCTAACTGGGATGATAGTTACAATCGTTCGCGAGTGGTCGATCGCCACAGGATTATCCTCTAGTTTTCTATTGAGCATTCACACGGGTGAAATCTTTCATCTTCAGGCAATCTACCCCATTTTGAATGGCTTAGGACTAATCGGATTGTTAGTAACGGGGTTGAGTATGTCTGGTTTGTTCAACAGCAAAAGGCAAACAAAAAGAAATTAGGCGGCGATCGGTAGACGTACCCCAAAGCAACTACCAACTCCTATTTGGCTGCTGAGGACAATCTCTCCCCCGTGACGTTGAGCAATGGCTTGAGCGATCGCCAATCCCAATCCTGAACCGTCTTCTCTGTACGTCCGCGCCTTATCTGCTCTCCAAAAGCGATGAAAAACTAGTGGAACGTGTTCTGGTGCGATCCCGATTCCAGTGTCCTCAATACTAATAACAACAAACTTACCTTGGCTGACTATAGAAATAGTTACAGTTCCTCCAGGTAGTGTATATTGCAGCGCATTCTCTAGCAGGTTAGAAAATAACCGCCCTAGCTGGAAGGCATCACCTTTAACAAACACTTCTTCTAATGAATCTAACTTGAGAGTAATTTCCTTGGCTTGGGCTTGAGGTGATAAGAAATCTACCAAATCTTCTAGCAGTTCGTTTATTGGGATCGCTCTCCACGTTTCTTGCGTTAAGCTAGTTTCTGTAACGTCTGTCCGTGCGAGAAAGAGTAAATCTTCCACCAAGCAAGTCATTTGTTTAGTCGCACTGGCGATCGCATCCAACTTATCCACATCTGCTGGATGAATTCGCTCTGGATGAGTCATCATCACCTGAGTTGAAGTCTTAATCGCCGCCAGGGGGCTACGCAACTCGTGGGAAGCGTCGGCTGTAAACTGCTTTAACTGCTGATTTAACTGTTTTAACTGCTGAAAACTCAACTGAATCGGTTTTATGGATTGTCGCGTCAGCCACAAACTACCAACACTAGTTAGCGACAGAGCAATTATCCCTGCTACACCCAATCCTAATAGGAGTCTGTCTAGTTCTTCTGCTAATTCTTCAGTGGATTCTAATACGCGAATATAACCTTGGAGTTCCTGCTTAGCTCCACGCTGCTTTTCCTCGTAAACCCGAATCGTGAGCGTGCGAATCTGCCCTTGTTGCGAAATATATGAATTAGCTGCTAAAGGAATGTCTGGAAGTGGCTTTCCTGCTTTACCTAACAACTGACGGTTAGCATCATACCACTCTACACTTTGATGATTTTCGCGTAAATCCTGCCAGGGGATATCGAGATCGCCATCGTCGTCGAACGAGCGGGGCATCTGACGAGAAATGGCGGTGCGATCGGCTCGGAGCTTCGATAAACTGTGAGCGGCTGCATCCGCCAATCCTAGCATTTGGCGGTCTGTTTTTTGATAAAGATTGTAGGCGACAAACTGATATACGGCTACGGTAAATATTCCTAAAATTGTCACCATGACACTTAGGTAGGAAATCAATAGCCGCCAGTGTAAAGCCTGAAACATTAAGTTAGAAACATCTAGTTAGAAAGTTTGTTTGAGCCGATAACCTAAACCGTAAACTGTTTCAATGAAGTTAGCCGCAGCTCCAGCCGCTCGCAATTTTTGCCGTAGGCTCCTGATATGAACCTTAACGGTTTCCTCTGCTGGTGGTTCATCAAACGACCAAAGGCGATCGAGAATTTCGCTCCGATTGAAAGTGCGATGGCTGTGACGCATGAATAATTCTAGTATGCGATACTCTTTTGGTGTTAGATGTAGAAGTTGTCCGTTGTATGTAGCCTCACAGGTATTAGGGTTGAGGCGCAAATGTTCCCACTCTAACACTAGCGGTAAGCTGGAGTTGCCCCGACGTAGATGCGCTCGAATCCGAGCCATCAGCTCTTGTAAATCGAAGGGTTTGACAACATAATCATCTGCCCCTGCATCTAGCCCCATAACCTTATCCGAACTGGTGTCTCTTGCCGTCAGCATGAGAATTGGCATAGAATGCTTGCTCTGACGTAATTTTTGGCAAAGACCGATCCCATCTTGCTTTGGTAGCATGACATCCAAAATCAACAGGTCGTAAGGACAGATTTCTACAAACTCCCAGCCTGCCTGACCGTCTGTAGCAATGTCAACAACGTAATGTTGGTCGGTAAGGGCTTCTGCTAAAGCCTTAGCAAGGCGCTCGTCATCCTCTACCAACAGAATTCTCATAACTGTCTTTTCCGTTGAGTGCGATCGCTTTCTACATTATCTGCTTCTCCAGGCGAGTTCCCACTCCCCTAGTAATGATGACGGTGGTGGAGGTCGATGAGATCGGGATGGCTGTGATACAAGATTGTAGTATGTTCGTGCAGATGCGTATGTGGCTCGCCTGTGAGTATTCCTAGCTCGTGGTCGTGCTGATGGTGTTCGTCGTGTATGTGTTCGTGTTCGTGCCAAGTCGGATAGTGTATGTGTTCGCGATCGCGCAGTTGCGGTGCAACAGTGACTTGGACAACTGCTAACATCGCCAAACTAACTAAGCTACCGTACAGGAATGAGCGATCGCCTAAATGACTGCCCAACCACCCAGCTAGCGGATATGAGATTGCCCACCACAGATGACTCCAAGCAAAGTGCGCCCCATAAACTCTTCCTTGGATAGTCCTGGGGATACGATCTGCAATTAAAGTTTGAGTTGGCAAGTCCACCAAGTTTTGTCCTGCACCTGCCACAGCCCATAGCATCATCAGCACTGCTAAATCTACGAAATTTGCAGGCATTAAAGCTAGGGAAATCGAAACTGCACCGATCGGTATCAGCGATGTTAGTGCTAAACGTCTATTCAGCGCACCTACTACCACAGCCGATATAGCAGCACCAATACCAAAAGCTGCCATCACCCAGCCGTACTGCACTTCTCCTAATTTGAGCGTTCCTTGAACGTAACCGATAGTATTGACGAGAATTTGCGCTCCAGCAATAGAGGCAACTAACTGCATCAGGAGTGCGTAGCGAATTGGCGCATCTACAAACAAACGAGTTGTGCCTGCTTTGATATCTTGCCACGTTCTGCCTGTTGTCCTCACCGATGGTTGGCTAGAATCGACTCTAAGCTGTCCTGGTAAGCTGAAGATTAAAATAGCCGCAACTACAAAGCTCAGAGCATCTAAGAAGAAAATCTGCCTTGCACCGATAAAAGCGGCGACAGCTCCGGCAAAACCTGGACCTAATACGCTTAATAATTGATAAGTGACGCTGGAAAGCGCGATCGCTTGCGGATAGTCATTTTGTCCCGTGACTTGCGGGATTGTCGCCTTATATGTCGGCGTAAAGAAAGCATTGAAGAGGTTAAGCGCAAAAATCAGCAAGTAGACTTGCCACACTGCTGTAACGAACGGTAGTAAGCCAACCAACAGCATTCGCGCTAAATGAGTTGTCACCATAATGCGCTTGCGATCCAAACGATCGGCGATCGCTCCTGCTAGGGGTGACAGTAGGACGAAAGCAGTAACGCGCAGTGTCAGCGCCCCAGATAAGACAACGGCTGAATTCTTCCCCACCAACTCAAAGGCAAGTAGAGCTAAACCTACCCAGGTCAGTGCGTCTCCCAACAAACTGACGGTTTGGGCTGTATAAAGCCGAGCAAATACTGGATTGCGGAGGCAGTGAAATAGCGATAAGGCATTCATTTGTCTTCTTCGCTCGACTTTTTTAACTCAACAAATTCAAAGCTTTGAAAAGATCGGATCGCTCCGATTTAAAATTGTCGCTTGGCATGACATCTGCCAAGCGTTGTTCGGCAAAGTCTTCCAGCAAAATTAAAGCCACTTTTTTGAGTGCCGCTCGTTCTGCCACAATTTGCATAAGTACCTCTGGGCAAGATCTGTCAGCCTCGATCGTTCGTTGAATAGCCTGGACGTGACCTTCAATCCTGGCAAGACGATTGAGGATTTTTTGGTTTTGAGTTCGGGGCATCGGATACCCCCCTGGGGGATATACATACGCACATTTTAGCTCTGCTACCCAGTGTTATTGCAACACCTTGGAGCCGATTGGTGCGGTTGCTTGTTGGCAAATGGTTTTTTCAGAGGCGAACGCCAACTTTTTTTCTTAATCTGAATTCAGTATTTTAGTTTTAAAATCAAGATTAATCTCCACATTCAGCGTTGACTATTGTAAATATCTCAAATGAAAATCAGATGAAATTCTGCTATTCCATGAGCAAGAAATCCTCTTCAGCTATCTGGAAGTGATGTAGTTTCTAAAGGTAATCGAACGCTGAAAGTACTGCCTTTACCCAATTCGCTCTGCACCTCTAAACTACCATCATGTGCTTGAACGATCGCCATCGCGATCGCTAACCCCAACCCAGATCCACCTGATGCTCTAGAGCGATCGCTACTGACACGATAGAAGCGATCGAAAATTCGTTGTTGTTGCTCAGGTGCAATGCCAATACCCGTATCTCGAACCCGAATCAGCGCGTAGTGACCGCTACGCTCTAAAATCACAGTTACGCAACCGCCCGATGGCGTGTATTGGATGGCATTAACCATTAAATTTGTAAATAAACGGTACAGTTGCTCTTCATCCCCAAAGACGCGCAACAAACTTTTTACTTGGATGTCAGATGTCAACGTTACTTCTGCGTCAAGAGCCAAGGATGTTAATTCTTCTACTAAATCGCTGAGAATATCATTCAAGCAACAAAGCTGATGACGTGCTGGTAAAGGTCGCCGCTCCATGCGAGATAGTAAAAGTAGATCGGCAACTAATGTCGTCAATCGTTGATTTTGACGGTTTAAAGTTTGTAAAATATCGTATGCTTCTGCTTGGGACAGATCGGGCGATCGCAGAGCTGATTCGACAGTTGCTCCTAGTGCCGCTAAGGGCGTTCTCAATTCGTGAGCTGCATCCGCTGTAAACTGTTGAACTTGCCTATACGAGCGGTAAATCGGTCGCATTGCTAACCCTGCCAGCCACCAGCTGGCAACTGCCACCATTGCCATAGCGATTGGTAATCCTACTAGCAAAACTAACTTCACGTTAGTTAGGTAATCGTCAACATCTTTGAGACTTCGCCCCATCTGCATATATCCCCAAGGGCGATTGTCCTGAGTGTGTAATGATAAAGATATTTGGTGATATCGATTTCCTCTAGCATCGACAAGAGTTTGCCACGTCGCCTTTCCTGATGCGATCGACAACCCATCTGGTTGAGAACCGAACCCAGCGATAACCCGTCCAGAACGGTCTAAAAACCTGATGTAGTAATCGTCTCGGTGAATGGCTCCGAGAATGTGGCGTTTTTCCAACTGCGACATTTGTGGCAAGAGCTGCTTGGTTGTCTGTTCCAAGCGTCCAGGTTGGATCAAAGTTTTTTCGATAGAATCGTGTAGCGTTCCAGCCACAATCTCTAGCTCTCGATCTAGAGTGCGCCAGTGAGCGTGAATAATTGCTTGGTACATTCCAAAACCAATTAGACCTAAAATGCAGCCCATCACGGCTGCATACCAGGCAACTAATTGCCAGCGAGTCCGAGTAAAAAGTTTATTTTGTTGCATCGGGAATTTTGAGGCGATAGCCCCTGCCAGGAACAGTTTCGATTGCGTCAGTGCTGCCTATGACTGCAAGTTGTCGTCTGAGCAAGCGAATTTGAGCAGCTACTACATTACTAGTCGTATCTGCATTCACTTCCCAAAGCTGATTGCGGATCTGCTCGCTGCTAACAATCTGATTTGGATGTGTCATAAAATACTCTAGTAGCTGAAATTCTTTATTGGTCAGTGATACTAACTGCCGATCGCCACTTTGTTCGAGCAGATAAACACTTCGGCTGGCGTAATCTAAAATTAGATTACCTGCTTGGAGTTTTTGGGGTTGAATCTGAGGCGATCGCCTCTGGAGCGCCCTCACCCTTGCTAGGAGTTCCGCCATGCTAAACGGTTTTACTAGATAGTCATCTGCCCCTGCATCCAAACCTGTCACTCTATCTTCGATACTATCTCTAGCAGTTAGTATTAATACTGGTAACGGGCTGTTTTGCCTCCTCAGCCGCTGGCAAAGATCTATTCCTGACATTCCAGGTAACGACCAGTCAAGGATAGCCAAGGCATACTGCGCGTGCTGGTTTTCTAAATATTCCCAGGCTTCAGTACCATTTAAAACCAGATCGACCACATACTTTTCCTGGTGTAAAGTGCGCTTAATTGCAGATCCTAGATCCGGTTCATCCTCAACTAGTAGTATTCTCATAAAATTAATCCTGACGACGCTATTGCGCGTCAGTCTCTCCTCCGCTTAACTGTCAGTCATCTTATCTATAAAAATAGATTGACTATACCAGTGAAATATGTCCGCAATCGGTAACGCCGTCTGCTCGGATTACTGCTTAAAACTAAAACGTCCGTTTACCTTTTCACCCTTAACGTCAGCGGTAACTTTCATCTGATACTGACCAGTTGCTTTCCCAGGCAGTAAGGTCGTATAGTGTTTCCCGCTGGAATCGTATTTGAAATTTAAGTTTTTTTGCGTTCCGTCAGGTGACTGAATTTGAGCCGTGACTTTAGCGTTAGGAATTGCTTGATGATTGTCTCCTCTTTGTAAGTACAAATCTAAGTGGATTCCATTAGCTTCTTTTTCAGATACTAGCTCTAGATGGTAAGCACCAGCCTCTACAACTTGACCGCCCTTTTTACTTTTACTATCTTTAGATGCACCAGATTTCTCGCTAACTAATTCGTTTCTTGCTACAACTTTCGCAGCTTTTATATTTGAGCTACTGGCGTAACTATTGGCGCGATCGCTATGGCTAAAAGCGCCGAAAAAGAGCAGTCCTGCACTACCTAGAGCGATCGTACCGAAATTAAGTAACTTCATTAATTAACTCCTGACTTAGAATATTTAAAGAGGAAGAAGCTAGCTATATATGTAGGTTTATACAATTGAGCCTCTAGTAGTTTCAATATTTTGTACTGGCATATTCTTTTTGGGCACTAAAAATTTGCCGAATTGAGCATATAAAGCTGGAAGAACTAACAAAGTTAACGCCGTGGAAGTAAATAATCCACCCAAAACCACAATCGCTAAAGGTTGCAAAATTTCCTTACCCGCTCCACTACCAATCACCAGCGGAACCATACCTAATGCTGACGTAAGTGCGGTCATTAAAATAGCTGCCAATCGCTCCATAGAACCCTCAAATAGAACTGCCTTCAACGGCATATCCTGTGCTAACTTGGCGTTGTAGTTTTCAACTAGCAGCAAGCCATTGCGCGTGGCAACTCCAAACAAAGTGATAAATCCCACCATTGAAGCTACAGAAAGGACACCACCACCCAAAGCCACAGAAAAAATGCCTCCTACTAAAGCCAAGGGTAAATTAACCATAATCATCAGCATGGCAGATATGGACTTGACGGCAAAGTACATTAAGACAGCAATGACGACAATAGCCAATGTGCCGAATACTAGTAAGTTTTGGGTAGCCCGTTGCTCGGATTCAAACTGACCGCCGTATTGAATAAAGTAACCCGATGGCAGTTGCACTTGTTGTTTAACATTGGCTCGGATATCTTCAATAACAGAACCTAAATCTCGACCGGAGACATTAGCAGAAACAACAATTAATCGCGACACATTTTCTCGATTGATAGTATTGGGACCAGTACCGTAGTCAATATTAGCAACAGTAGCTAAAGGAATTTTCTGTCCGTTAGGAGTATCGACGAGCAAGTTGCGAATAGTTTCTAAATTATTGCGTTGGCGAAGCCCGCCGAAGGCATCGCTCGGTTTTAACCACACCAACAAATCGAATAACTGTTGCTCTCGCGGCACTTGGGAGACGACTTGCCCGTTTAATGCCGTTTCAATCGTTTCTGATAGTTGACCGACTGAAAGACCGTAACGAGCCGCATCTGGGCGATCGAATTGAATTTGCACCTGTTTAATTGGTACTTGAGGTTCTAGCTGCAAGTCTACAATACCTTTGACATTGCTCATTGCTGTTTGAACTTCAGCACCAATACTGCGTAATTCATCCAGTTCGGAACCAAAAATTTTCACGGCAATCGCACTTCTTACCCCAGATAATACTTCATCCATGCGGTGAGAAATAAAACCACCAATACTAGGAGCAACTCCTGGTAATTTCGCAAATTCTGCTCTGATCTTTTCAATCGTCGCCTCTCGATCTTTCATCCCCTCATCGCTAATTTCTATGTCTACGTGTCCTAAATTGACACCACCCGCATCTGCATCTCCAGGCGCACGTCCAGAGCGTAACTGCACGGACTCAAACCGAGGATCGCCTTTAAGCGCCTCTTGAATTGCCATTCCTGACTTGTTTGTGGCTTCCAAAGAAACACCAGGGTATAGCAACATAGCATTGACGAGCGATCGCTCTTGAAACTCTGGCAAAAACACTCGTCCGAGCGACGGCAAAACGATCGCGGATGCGACAAATAAAGCCACTGCGATCGCCAGAATCACACTAGGAACGCGAATGGAAAATCGGAGCAGCGGACGATACAGCCGTTGAGACCAGCGTGAAATCCAAGTTTCATCCTCTGGTAATCGGCGGTTGGCTAACAAAATGGCACATAAGGCTGGCGAGAGCGTCATTGCTACCAGGGTTGAAGCAAAAATCGATACCAAGTAAGCCACCCCCATTGGGGCAAAAATTCGACCTTCTACTCCAGTCAGCGTAAAAATTGGGGCAAAAACAACAGCGATAATTATCGTGGAGAATAGCACGCTAACGCGCACTTCTACTGATGTGTCATAGACCACTTGGAACGGATGAACTGGATTTCCTGCTAGCTGATTTTTCCGCAACCCTCGGTAGGCATTTTCCATATCTACGATTGAGTCATCCACCACCGAGCCAATTGCCACTGCTAGTCCTCCCAAAGTCATCGTGTTGATGCCTTGTCCAAACCAATTCAAAATTAGCAATCCAATCAATATTGATAAAGGAATAGCGCTGAGAGTAATAACGGCAGTACGCCAATTCATCAAAAACAGCACTAAGATAACGGAAACAATAATGATGCCGTCGCGCAGGGAATCTTCAACATTCTTAATTGCATCGTCGATGAAGTTTTGCTGGCGAAAAGAAACGGTAACTTTAACATCTTGAGGCAGGCTGGGCTTAATGTCTTCAATCGCGGCTTCAATCGCTTTTGTCACGGTCGGAGTATCAGCTTGGGGTTGCTTGTTAACCATCACGACAACCGCTCGCTGACCGTTTAAACTACCATCACCCCGTTGCAAGGCTGCGCCGATTTGCACGTCAGCCACATCACTCAATAGTACGGGCTTGCCATTGCGGGCAGTAACTACTGACTGCTTCAATTCCTCGATTGATGAAATTCGCCCAATCCCCCGAATTAATAATTCTTGGTCTGGGCTAACGAGAAAGCCCCCAGCCGCATTGGTATTCGCTGTTTGTGCTGCTGCGGTGACTTCTGCCAAAGAGACGTTGAAGGCTTTTAACTTAGCAGGGTCAACCAATACTTGATACTGGCGAATGTCTCCCCCATAAGCGATGACTTGAGAAACACCTGGCACTGCCAGCAGACGGTTAGTAATATCGCGATCGACCAGCCGCCTAACTTCCATTAACGGCGTAGTTTCAGCAGTAAATGCATATTGGAGGACTGTGCCAATGGGAGAGCTAGTTGGAGAAATTTGCGGTGGCTCAATGTTCTGAGGCAACTTACTTTGTGCTTGCTGCAATCGTTCTGTCACCAACTGGCGAGCTTGAAATACATTAGTGTCCCAGCTAAAAATTACTTTGACAACAGAAATTCCAACCGCAGAGGACGAGCGTACCGTTGTGACTCCAGGCGTACCATTGATAGCACTTTCAATTGGCAATGTAATTAAAGACTCGGCTTCTTCTGGAGCCAGTCCTGGTGCTTCTGTTTGAATCTCAACCTGGGGCGGCGCAAAGTTAGGAAAAACATCTAAGGGCATTTGCGTTAGGTTGTAAATTCCTAATACAGTGACAATAATTGCACCTAGAACAACCAGCCAGCGTTGAACGATCGACCACTTGAGGATAGAGTTAAGCATTTTCTAAACTTTGAGCGAGAGATAGCTGCTTTCTGAAACTACTCATCCTTACTAGATGAGTCACAATGTTAGCGGTCAGTTACTCTATTCAATTTTCCAAAAGAAGACGAAATTGAAATGAAATCCACTTTGAAAATAGATTTTTTTCACGTTGATTTAATCAAAAATACAATTGTACGCAGCAGCAAAAACTAAAATCGGCAATCGGGAAGAATCTTTTAGCTTGAGTAAAATGCTTCCAATGTAGCAACGAGCGACGCTTTTACCAGGAAAAAGTGGAACCGTTAAAGAATATCTTTACTTCCAATCTCTGACTTCCGACTGCTGGCTCCTTGGATGATGGTTATCGTTCATCGAGGATGATTCTTCACTCGAAATAGATTCTACTCGCTCGGTTGGTTTGGAGGTATGGTAAGTCGATCGAGTAGAACCATTACCATTGGTAGAATACTCATCTGCTTCGTAAGTCAGTCCTGTAGATGCTGGCACGAGCCCAGATTTGGTGCGACGACCAGACCAAATAGCACCTGCTGCGAAAGCAGCAGTACCAATTGCTAATCCCCCTGCTGCTCCTGCCAACCACCAAGGAAATTGCGCTCCTGCTGTTGTAGAGGCAGGGCTTTTTCCTAGGTTACTTGCTTGAGGTGCTTCGGCTTCTCCGTCTGCTGCTGGAGCCTCTTTTCCACCTCCCCGTAAAGACTGTGCGTAAAGTTGGGGCGCGCGTTGGGTAACGATCGCATCCCCCTCAAATAAGCCGCTTTTCACTTCGATCGTGTCTCCAGATGTTTGACCTAGAGTGACTTCAGCTGCTTGGTAAGCATTGCCATTTTGGATGTAAACCAATTGCTTGCCATTAGCTTCCACCACAGCTGAGCTGGGAATTGCCAAGAGTGCGGTCGATGTCCGATCCGTTAGCACCTCTAGTTGGGCAAACATTCCTGGCTTCAGAACTCCGCTAGAATTATCGATCTCGGCTTTGACAGGTACGACCCGCGTTTCACCTTCCACCACCGAGCCAATTACGGCAATGCGTCCGGTGAAAGTGCGATTAGGCATGGAAGCAACCGTGACTTTGACTGACTGACCCTTTTTAACTTTATCTAAATCTTTTTCATAGATGTTAGCTGTAGCATAAACCCGACTGTCGTTCACAATTGTCATCAGCTTGCCACCTGCGTCTTGGAAAGATTGACCGATAGTGACTTCGCGATCGGCAACTCTACCAGAGATGGGAGCCGTAACTGTCACCAGTCCTTGAGCATTGGCTTTTGCACCCAGTTGTTGCAGTCGAGTCTGATATGCAGCATCGCTGAGGTTGAGGCGGGACTGAGCCACTTGCACGGATGACTGAGCGCGTTTGAGATCTGCTTCGGCTGCAATGACATCTCGGCGGCTGTCTGCTGCTGTCAGTTTAGCTTTAGCTTCGGCTAGCTGAGTTTCGGATTCTAGGGCTTGGCGACGGGGAATTGCACCTTTAGTCAATAAAATTTGGTCTTTGTCAGACTTTTCTTGGGCAAAGTCTACTTGGCTTTGTGCCTGGGCGATTTCTGCTGCGGCAATTTGCGAGAAACGCTGATAGTTTTGTTGTGCTAGTCTCAGGTCTGCTTGCGCTTTTTGCAAATCTGCTTGTGCCTCGGCTCGCTTTTCCTGGGAAGTTACGCGCAGTTCTACTAAATCGGGAGTAGAGATAACGGCAACGGGTTGACCCGCTTGCACGGAAGCACCAGGCTGCACTAACAACTGGGCTACTTTAGCTCCTGAAATTGGTGTCGTGACTTCTACTTGCTTGTTGGGCAGAGTTTCAATTTGTCCGGTCGTTTTTAGCCCTACTGCTAATCGCTGTCGCTTAACTGGTTCTACTTTGATTCCCAGCCGCTTGGCAGTCTCGGCATCAATTTGAATCGAGTCAGTTGTTTGAGTTGCCTCGCTTCCTCCTCCTTGAAATTCATCTCCATGTCCGCCGTGAGCTAGCACAGTAACTGGAGCCATCAGGATTGCGAGACTGACGATCGCCCCAGAGATGCGGCGAAGCGGTGCAGACGATCGGGGACGGTATGGTTTGAGCATCACTAGAAATGTCCTTGTGTACCGTAGAAGCAAAGTTTACCGTGTTGGCATCGAGCAGGTTTTTACTTTTTGCCTGAAGCTAACACAGCACTACAACTGCGCTACTGAATATCTAGTTTCTCCTATGCAGATGAAATCTAGATGAAATAGCTGCTGGCAATTAGACAATTGATGAATCACCTTAAGCGCGATCGCCACAAAACTTCTGAGCTAATGATGCAGTGTATGCGTTTTCAGCTCTATACTGCATAACTGACTGGTTTATTGGTTATACCAAGCTTTGCGCCACTGCTTCATTTGAGCGATCTCTTTTTGTTGTGCAGTGATAATATCCTTTGTCAATTGCTTAATTTCCGGTCGCTTTGATTTTTTCAGCGCGTCTTGAGCCATTGTCACCGCACCTTCATGGTGAGGAATCATCGCATTCATAAAACGCAGGTCAAACTTAGAATCAGCTGTCCCTAAATTACCCATCATCATCATGCCCTGCATCTGGTTAGAAGACATTTGCATCATGCGTCCCATTTTAGTGTCATAAGCCATCGGTTTATCTCCTGCTTTGGGATACCAGGCTTGTCGCCACTGTTGCAACTGGTTGATTTCACGATTTTGATCGGCAATGATGCTGCTCGCTAGTTTTTTAATTTGAGGACGCTTCGATTTGAGCTGTGCTTCTTTTGCCATCTGGATTGCACCTTCATGGTGCATTCTCATTGCATCAATGAACCGCAGATCGTAGTTAGCATCGGCTGGACCTAAATCCATTGACATACTGCTACCATGTTGCATCATGCCACTGCCGTGATTCATCATACCGCTTCCATGCTGCATGTTCTGCTTGGCATGAGGATTGGTGTTTGAAGTTTTACTGTCTTTTGCCGAGACACTAGAACCTGTAGCGAGTAAACCACTTGTCACTGAGGCGATCGCCGCCAGAGTTAACGCCAAAAACTTAGTTTTCGCAGAATTAGGTTGCATAAACGACTTTGTACTCATAAATCTATTGCTTAAGAATTTCCTTTCTCAGTGTAAAATCTCTAGTTGGCTGGAGAGTCAACAGTTATGTTTGCCAGCGTAACTGACTGCTAACGCCAGACAAAGGTTTCGCTCGACAGGGCAATTCAAATGCCCTAAATATTAAGTATTGCAAAGCAGGATGAAATTAGGATGAAATTTTTCATTCGCCAATCGCGATCGCACCTCTAGTTCGGCAAAGTCAGGTCAGTGCCCGCGTTAGTGAGAAAAACGAACGATTTGATTCTAAGTATAAAACGCTACTTTTTTATTCTTCATAGCAAAGACTGCATACGGCAATGAAATTGAGATGAAATGCTTGTCTTTCAATAGGAAGAAATTGTGACTCTCACTTCAGAATGATGAATTAGCATTCTTCACGTTTTATGCTGAATTTGCCTCTAGAGATATGCGTTCAGCAAACTAGAATTAACCCAAAAGTTACATGTTATAGCGGGTATTCTATACCTGCTTCAAGGTGAATAGGTTGTTTTAGGTGTCTTGCCTGAAAACTTGATAGGCGGTATTCATTTACCTTGCCAAAAAGCTGTCTTCATAGATTTTGCTTTAACACATTGCTAATCCTATGAGGGAATTGCTTTCAATTTTCGCGTTCTTGACTGCGTTCGAGTTTGAGTGGAGCGTCTAATGTCTGTGTAATTCCAATTACTTACTTGAATCAACACTGTTATGTTTTTTAATAGTAACACACAACAAAACTGGGCTGCTAAATTTACCACCCATCTGTTGGTAGCGATGACACTTACTTTTGGTACGCTCGTTGCTACCAAGATACCAGCTAAGGCAGACGCACCCGCGCCAAGAAATAGACTCACAATAGTAGAAATTCGCCTGCTCAGAGATCTGATTGACGGTCATAACTTTGCAGTTCAGATGGCGCAAGTATGCGTGCAGAAAGCTTCGCGCAATGAATTAAGATCGCTTTGCGAGCAGGTGATTGAAGCCCAGCAACAGGAAATCCAAACAATGCGATCGTGGTTGAATAATTGGTATGGAATTAACTATCAACCCACTGCAAACAATTTTGGCAGAAATGTCGTGAAACAGTTGGAGTCGCTAAATGGTAGCGAGTTCGAGATTGAGTTTATGAAGACATTAACCTCACACCACTGGGGTGCGATCGAGTTCGCTGGAGAGATTATCGATCGCGCCTATCATAATGAATTTATAGAACTTGCCTCGAATGTCGTCATTCAACAAGCAGGTGAGATTACGCAGCTGCGAAGGATGCTTCGAGAAGTTTACGGTATCCAATACAACGGTGCTACTCCAGCAGGGTCATCATCTATGGAGCCTGAGCCATCACTGCTTGCTCCTGGTACATCCCGTTAGAGACTATAGATAGTAATGTAGTGGTGGTAGTATTCAACATCTGTCCATCACTATTTTTCATTTCAAGCAAATCGTTTTTTAGTGCCGAAGATCTAGTTTTTCCCGTAAGACTTGAGATGGATAATTCTTATACATTGTTTTGAAAGTCTTGAACTATCTACATTTTTCTGCACTTTTATAGAGAGACTTATGCGACACAATCACGAGCATCACGGGCATCAGCAACCCCAGCCAGAATACGTCGGACATGACGAACATCAGAAGCAACTTGCTGATGCCCGTCAGGATTTGCATGAAGCTCGACAGCAACATTCCCACCACGATCGGCACGCAGGTCATAGTCCAGAAATCTTTCAGCGACGATTCTTCATCTGCCTAGTGCTAAGTTTACCCGTGCTGTACTACGCGCCCATGTTTCAAATGTGGTTTGGGTATCGCGCGATCGCGTTTCCTGGTTCAGAGTGGGTTGCCCCGATTCTCAGCACAGTCATCTACTTTTATGGCGGTTGGGTCTTTCTGCGAGGGGCATGGCGTGAATTTCACAGCAAGATTGGCATGATGACGCTGATTGCGCTCGCCATCACTGTTGCCTTTATTTACAGTCTTGCTGTTTCATTTGGACTGAGAGGCGAACCATTTTATTGGGAATTGGTAACGCTCGTTGACATCATGCTGCTAGGGCACTGGATCGAAATGGCATCGGTTCAGGGAGCAAGTCGAGCCTTAGAGAATTTAGCAGAACTCGTGCCTACCGTGGCACATCGTTTGGTCAATGGACGAGTTGAGGATGTTCAGGTCGATACGCTACAACACGATGACTTAATTCTGGTTCGTCCTGGCGAACAAATTCCGATCGATGGCGAAGTCACAGAAGGTGCTTCTAGCGTGAATGAAGCTTTTCTCACAGGGGAATCCCGCCCAGTCACCAAGCAAGTCAACGATGAAGTGGTTGCCGGAGCCGTAAATGGAGATGGCGCGTTGACCGTGAAAGTTACTCGAACGGGCGAACAAACTACTCTCAGTCAAATTATGCGCCTGGTTGAGGAAGCGCAAAGCTCTAAAAGCCGCTATCAAGCATTAGCGGATCGATTAGCGTATTGGTTGACGCTAATCGCGATCGCAGTTGCAACGCTGACCTTTATTGTTTGGCTGACATTTGGTCCCGATAGTACTTTTGCGATTAATCGCGCTGTAACGGTATTAGTGATTGCTTGTCCGCACGCATTAGGCTTAGCGATTCCCCTCGTGATTGTCAATGCAACAGCAATGTCGGCGAAACATGGAATTTTGGTTCGCAGTCGAGAAGCGTTTGAGCGAGCAAGAAACATTCAAACAATTGCGTTCGATAAAACTGGAACGTTAACGGAAGGACAATTTGGGGTTCAACGAATTTATACAGATAAAATTGATGAACTCAAAGCGTTAGGAATCGCGGCAACGCTAGAGTCGCTCTCCGAACATCCTCTGGCTCAAGCGATCGTACAGGAAGCAGATCGTCGCCAGATTCAATTTACAAAAGGCGAAGATTTTCAAGCAATTCCTGGTAGCGGTGTGGAAGGCACGGTAAACAACCAACGTTATCGAGTCGGTAGACCTGAATGGGTGCGCGAATTGAAGCTAGAATTCCCAGCAGCCTTACAAGCGGGATTGGAGCAAAGCGAGTCGCGGGGAGAAAGCGCGATCGTCCTCATGGACGAGCGGCAAGTGCTGGCTGTTTTTGGATTAGCCGATCGAGTGCGGGAACCTGCAAGAGAAGCTGTCGCGAGATTGCAGGAAATGGGCGTGCAAGTGGTGATGATTACGGGTGATGCAGAAGCAGTTGCCAAGACCGTTGCTGAGGATTTGAACATCGATCGCTACTATGCCCGCGTGCTACCGCAAGATAAAGCCTCCATTATCCGCAGACTCAAAGCCGAAAAACCGACTGCTTTTGTGGGAGATGGGATTAATGATGCACCTGCTCTCACTGAGGCAGATTTAGGACTGGCGATCGGAGCTGGAACCAATGTCGCGATCGAATCCGCAGATTTGGTATTAATCAATAGTAGTCCCCTCGATGCCACATATGCATTGAAGTTGGCAAAAGCGACCTACAATAAGATGCTGCAAAATCTGTTTTGGGCAACGGGTTACAACGTCATTGGCATTCCTTTAGCCGCAGGAGTCGCTTACTCCTTCGGAATTTTGTTATCTCCAGCAGTGGGTGCTATCTTCATGAGCGTTTCGACGGTTGTTGTTTCGATTAATGCCATGTTATTACGTCGGCTTAGACTCAGAGAATGAGATTATTGCCAGGATAGCATCGTAGAGTCTACCTTCTAGACGTAGATTTACAAAGGTCATGAGACGATAGCGGAACTCAGCCCAGCATCTGAGTGTATCCGCTCGTCAAGCTGTTGCCACTACGGGGATATAAAACGGTGAAATAAATATCGAGCAGTGCCAGAAGCAACAGTACAATGCCAACTACTTTCGATAGGGTTGTGTCGCAAAAACGATTTGAGGACAGAAAATCCTTAATCCCTGCTAAAGAAGAATGAGCGAAGCTAAAGTTAATATTCCAACAATTATCGCCTGCCACTTAAACTTTTTGGAGTTATGACTAGGGAAGAGTTTAGCTTTTTTTGAAGAGTGTTTTAGCACGACTTGCACCAGTAAAATTGTGAAACAGCACTGATAAATTATACTCAAAGCGCTCGTCACTAAAAGTATTGCTAACGATGGTGGCGGAATATAATTACAGAGCCAACTATCGAGCGGGTCTTAGTTCCGTACAATAGACCTGTCCGAAAATTAGTAAGCCAGTCTGTGCAAAGCTTTGAGAACCAGCTTTGGGATCTTCGTGAAAACGTAGAAATCAGGGTTAGAGATGGTTAGTGATAGTTTAGCCCCAAAAATATACACTCCCTTGCTTTGGTTGAACAGTGGAATTAGCGCTTTGAATTAAGTTGGCAAAATTCAACTACCAATTCTTAACCTGACTCAACCACAAACAGTCAGAATTATCGGCTCGTATACCGGAGAATGAAGTCGAAATCTTTCAGCTGCAATGCGGAAAATTTTCATAAGTCTAATCAAATGTTCTACAAACACCCGCTCTCCTGAAAAGACTTTATTTTCTGCTTTTTGCGTGGTGGTTAATTCCCGCTGACGAGGTTTCTTATGAGGAGTAGAGATGTTCTTACCACCAATTGTTCGCTTTATCACCTTGAAATGATTGTGCAGGAGCAAATTTTGCCCTTTGATTACGAAATCAAGAAATGTCGCGCTCTTGAACCCTTCTCTCCTACTATCACATCTACAATATCTTTAGCTAAAGGTAGTGAAACAACCTGGCTTTTAAAAGTATGACGTTTCTGTTTGCCAGCAAAGTATTCTTGTTGCTTTTTATTGTCGGTCGGTCGCTCCCTAGGCTGTTCGTAACTATCCACAATTAACTCAGATTCTTTGAAGATTTCTTGTACAAATTCATAATCACTCTCTGGATTTTCTACCTGCCCCTTGTAAACTGGAAGGCAAAACTTCTCTCAAGATTAAGAGCCAATAATGAAACGTATCGTTCGCTTCTGTTTTCGAGCTCCCAAACGGCATTCCTAAAATTTCAAATGTCGGCATTTGCCTTAAGTAAAATAGGCACAGACATATCTCCTCTGTCATCGTTAGTTTCGGTTTACGTCCCCCTCCTCTTGCATTGAGACGAACCTTCTGACGTTCGGTCTCAGCTTGCCTCTCTTTTTGGTTCAATTCGGCTTGTTTAACTAATCAAAGAAATTGCTCGTAGCTAATTCCCAATATTTGTTTGGTACGGAGTGGATATTTGTGAATATAATGAAGTGGATTTTTCATTATGGTAGACCAACGGTAGACACTCAATTTACCGTTCTACCATTTTTTTGTATCCGGATTTATATTTCGGACAGGTCTAATTAAAGTAGCAATGTTACTTCTATTGCTGTTGTTTGGATTAAAACTTCTGATTGACACGGGAAAGCAAATTGTTCTTTAATAGCGTTCGCTGAATTTTGTCGCTGGGATGGCGACAAATTAGCCTGCTACATTCCGATCGACATGCTCCATGTTTTTAGAATTGACCAAGGGGGACTGATAGATAGGCGCTCGATCCATCTCACCTCACAGTGATGATAAGTAGCAGTGACAGTCTGGCTTCTCAATCAGGGACTCCACAAGCGCATTCAATGCCACTGCTGCTAACAGTCCACCGCCCGACGTTCCCTCGACCGTGATGTAGGGAACGCCGGAGCGGATTAACCGTCGTTTGGCAGCAGGTGCGTGACTAAAGCCAATCGGCATTGCAACGATAAGTGCAGGTTGAAGCTGTCCTTGTTCGATCGATTCACAGACAGACATTAAAACCGAAGGAGCGTACCCGATCGCCAAGATACAGCCGTTCGCGAGCTTCTGCAAGCGCTCTTGCCATTGCTCGTCGTTCCAGAAGGCTTGCTCCGCCTCTACAGCACTGATGATGTGGGAGTCAGCAATTAGAGTTTCAACCGGACATTTCAGATGCGCCAAGCGCGTTCGATCGAGGGCGGCAACCACTGGTGTAACATCGCCTACGACTTGACACCCTGCTTTGAGGGCATTGCGAGCAGCAGCGATCGCATCTCGGCTTTGCCGGACAAACTGCACTAAACTGACATCGCCACACGCGAGTACGAGCTTGGAGAGCAAATCGGCTTCAATCTCGGAACGATCGCTCAAATTAGGTAGCAAACGCTGTAAAGATTCCTGGAAGGCTTCTGGATGGGCAGTAGTTTCTGCATCTAGGCGGTGCCAGAGTTTTTCCAACTCTCCAACCCCACTCTGGGTTTCAACTTCCAATAATCTCAATTGGGCAAGAGCTTCTGCCTGGATCGTTTGACAATCGCGATCGCGTCCTAAGACTCCTTCGAGTGCGGCGGCGGTCTGTCGCAGGCGAGCTAACTGCTGGACGATCGTGTGGTATTGCTGTTGTAGTTGCGCGATCGCCGTTGAATCGACTTCGGTTTCTAAACCGCTTTTGAGGAGTTGCTGAATGTGGGATAGCTGAAAACCCTGCTGCTTTAACGCCACAACCTGCCGCAGTTGCTGCACGTCACGTTGAGTATAAAGGCGATAGTTGCTGGCTGAACGTTGGGGTTGGGGCAACAGCCCCAAGGTGTGGTAATGCCGCACCATTCGAGGCGTAATGCCATTCCCCACCGCTTCTGTCAGTTCTTTGATCGTTAAATCCTGCCTTTTCATGTCTCTAGTCTAGACTAAAACCTTGACATTGTCATTAATGTCAAGGTTTAAGGTAGAAGAGCGATTCGATTTCTACTAATTGCCCTATGTCCTCACTGACAATTCCTCGTCCTGCTTTCCTCAAGGAGCATCCAGATGCGATCGCCGCAATTCTCTGCGGTGTCCTTATCCTACTGAGCTGGCTCGCGCTGCAATCTGGTTGGCTGGGACTCGCGTTGTTGATTCTTCCTGCTGCCTATGTCATTGGGGGCTATGAAAGCGCTCGTGAAGGCTTAACCACTCTTTTTAAAGAAAAAGAACTCGATGTAGACCTATTAATGATTGTGGCAGCTTTAGGAGCGGCAGGGCTAGGATTATGGCGGCAGGAGTACAACCTGATTGTAGATGGAGCGATCTTAATTCTGATTTTCTCAATTAGTGGTGCGCTAGAAGGCTATGCAATGCGGCGAACCGAGCGAAGTATCCGCAGCCTGATGAATTTGACTTCGGATGTTGCACGAGTGCTGCGAAATGGACAAGAGCAGTCGGTGGCGGTCGCCCAACTTCAAATCGGCGATGAAGTGTTGGTCAAACCTGGAGAACTGGTTCCGACCGATGGTTCGATTGTCGAAGGCTTCAGTACCCTCAATCAGGCTCCGATTACTGGAGAATCGATGCCTGTTGAGAAAACGGTGGGTGATGAAGTCTTTGCAGGGACGATTAACGGCAACGGTGCTCTAAAACTGAAGATTCACCAGCCACCCGAAAGTAGCTTAATTCAGCGAGTGATTCGCCTCGTCAAGCAGGCACAGACCGAAGCACCTCCGTCTCAGCAGTTTATCGAACGGTTTGAGCGGAGTTACGCCAAGGCGATCGTAATTGCAGGCATTCTGCTTGCTATTGTACCGCCTTTTTTCTGGGGCTGGAGTTGGGAGACAACCATCTATCGCGCCTTGATTTTTCTAGTCGTTGCCTCTCCCTGTGCGCTGATGGCAGCGATTATGCCAACATTGCTATCGGGGATTGCAAATGGGGCAAGACAGGGCATTTTGTTTAAGAATGGTACTCAGTTAGAACTGATTGGGCGAGTCCGAGCGATCGCTTTCGACAAAACTGGAACGCTAACGATCGGTAAACCTCAAGTCATTGAAGTCCTAGCGATGCCAAAGGCAGAAACTCAATTGCTACAAGTTGCGGCGGCGCTAGAGAGCTTGTCCGAACATCCGATCGGTGAGTCAATTTTCCAGTACGCTCGACAGCAACGAGTTGAATGGAAGCAAGCGACGAACGTTCAAGCTCATGCAGGGCAAGGAATTACCGGAGAAATTGGTCAAAAACAGGCACTGGTTGGTAAGGCAGCTTTTGTCCGAGAGCGGGTGAACGGCTGGTCAAACTGGCTGATTGCATCGGCGCAGCAGTTGGAAGACGCAGGAAAAACCATAGTATGGGTTGCCTATGCGGGAGAACCTCTAGGAGCGATCGCGGTTGCAGATACGGTTCGTCCAGAGGCAAAAAGCGCGATCGCCCGATTAAAACAACTAGGTATTCAGGAAATTGTGATGCTGACGGGGGACAACGAACGCACTGCCCGCAGTATCGCCAGAGAAATTGGCATTGACCAAGTGTACTCCGAACTTCTGCCTGAAAACAAAGTGGACGTGGTGCGATCGCTACAACGACGATATCAAACAGTTGCAATGGTTGGAGATGGGATCAACGATGCTCCAGCGCTGGCTCAAGCCTCTGTTGGAATTGCAATGGGAACCGCAGGAAGTGATGTTGCGCTGGATACTGCCGATATCGTATTGATGGCAGATCGTCTGGAACGGTTAGTCACTGCAATTCGTCTGGGTCGCCGCTCTGGGCGTGTCGTGAAGCAAAACATTACGTTCGCCCTCAGTTTCATTGTACTGTTATTGACTGCAAACTTTGTCAGTCACATTACCCTGCCGCTCGGCGTGATTGGACACGAGGGGTCTACCGTGCTTGTGACTCTCAGTGGTTTAAGATTGCTAAAAAATTGAGGTTAGATAGTGCAAATAATCAATTAGACTTAACAGATGAACGCATCAAAACTTGGGTGAGTCAACTGAAGCAAGAATTTGGATTTTAGAGAGTAATATCAGCTTCATTGCTAACTCAAGTAAAAAGTATTTCAACATTGAAGATATAAACTTCAGCCTTTTTGCTTGTCTTGAAGCTTATACTTTCCTACCAAAAATAGCTGCGCTCGTCTTATGTGGACGATTGCTTAACTCTTGTCTTAGAAAGATTTTGAAGAACGAAACATCAATCGATCGAGAGACATGGTATAAACTTGCTGTGTTCGCTCGTATTTAACGCTATATGAAGTGGGATAGTAGGCACTCTTAGAATATGCTTCTGGAAGTTTGATAGCTTCGGTAAAATTTGGTTGTGTTTCTAACCAAGATTTAGTCAGCATCGGTTCTCCAAAGACTATTTCTCCGTTGTATGTTCCGTAGATGAACGTCTTAGTGAAGGGTAAACCCCGAAATTCTGACGATTTGCTGTCAACCCAATGCCTTCCTTCTCTAGGAGCAGGATTGGTAGGCTCTGGAATGTAATCTGTTGGGAGTGATTTCTTTAAGGGTGCCTTGTATACCTTAATCAAATCGTCCCCATTTGCCGTAATTTTCTTTCGTTCCTCAGCACCCAGCGAGTAGAAGTGAAAGTCAAAGTGAGCAGAATTATATACATCAAGCGGTTGATGCCCTTGCGGATTCCAAGTGATGATAACATAGCGAAATGCTGAAGCAGAAGCTTCTGGCGGTAGCGAAAACTCGTATTCGCGGGGTGTTGCTGGTAGATTCGACAGTGCTTCCTTAGTAAAAGTAACGCCAATTGTGGAGGGATTTTTCTTAGCATCAAGCGTGGCAAAGGAGCGAATAACTCCGTTACCTAGCTGTTCTGGCTTACCGTAGATTTGAACGGCTTGCTTTAGCTTGGGTGCAGTGACAATATTGGTGGTTCTTAAGGTAAGAGCAGAAAAGAAACTGGCAATGCGATCGGTTAATTTTGGTAGGAATATAACAACTATAGTAGTAGCTACCAGTAGAGCAATAGCTTTTTTATTAGTAATGCTTTTAAAACGTGTATTAGTCATACAAAAGTGGTAATTAAGTTAATGGTCTTCGTCTTACTAACACCCATTACTCATTATCATTACTCATTATTCTTATATCTACAGGTTCTCACATGGAAATGAAATTAGCGTGAAATATTCGCGATCGTGTATTAGCTAAAACAGATATCACATGGAGATGAAATTTGGATGAAATTGCTGTATCTCTACAGTAAGAAATTCGCTCCATACCATTAGAGAGACGCGAGCGCGTTTGCTACTTTCTAAAGTGAAGCTACAGAAGCATAATGACTGCTTCATTTTGTTTTTAAAGCTTTCGGAGGAAACTTATGACAACAGCTCAATCTCATCAATCCCAACTCGAAACTTGCATTCAAGCTTGTCTCGATTGCCTGCGCGAGTGTGAAAATTGTGCCACTGCCTGCTTAGATAGCGACATGGTACAAATGATGGCTCAATGTATCAAGCTGTGCCGCGATTGTGCTGACACTTGCGATATCTGCGCTCGTTTTATGTCCCGTAACTCCGACCTCCACGGTCAGTTATGCAGCGTTTGTGCCGATGCTTGCGATCGCTGTGCGGTTGAGTGCGAAAAGCACGACCACGACCACTGCAAGCGTTGCGCTCAGTCCTGCCGCCGTTGCGCCGAGTCCTGCCGTCAAATGGCTATAGCTATGGCTGCGTAAAAACTGTCTTTGCCGTCTGCTCCTTGGATGGGCAGACGCATTACCACGAGCACCAAAATCTGTCTCTAGTAGTACTCGATCGTCTTGATTCTCCAGCTAACTAGAGACTCTAAGCTCGATCGTGACGTTAATACTTAAGTGCTAGGAGAGTTCTCATGCCGCATCAAGATTACCAATCTATTGTAGATGCTGCCGTTCACTGCGCCTATGAATGCGAACACTGCGAAGATGCGTGTCTCGGTAGTATGCCAGAATGCGCTCGCGTATGCCGCGATTGTGCAGATATTTGCTGGGCTTCTGCTGCTTACATCAGCCGTGGCTCGCGCTTCATTCCTCAAATCGTTCGCTCCTGTATCGAAATCTGCGAAGCATGTGCCACTGAATGCGAGAAGCACAAAGATAACCCCCATTGTCAAAAATGCGCTCAAGCTTGTCGGCGTGCTGTTGAGGAATACCGTAAGGTTGCTAGCGTTGCAGGCATAGCCTAATCGATTTCAAACAGCCAGATTAGGCAGGATATGTCCCTCCTTAGTTTTTAAGGAGGGAATTGTCTTACTGAGCGATCGCTTCTCTCGTGTTTAAAGCTGCTAGAAGTAGAAAAACAAAATTGTATTTCCCCCTTGACTCTCCACTTGACTGGAGAATTCACAATAGATTTAGTCACTTCATGGAGTCAGCAAATGACACTACAACTGAAAGTTCCCAGACTTGCCTGTGCTGCTTGTATAAATACCGTGACTCAGGCGGTTAAGAGTATTGATGCAACAGCAAAAGTAGAAGCAGACGCAAAAACGAAAATGGTCAGGATCGATACACAGCACTCGGAAGCAGAAATTAAAGGAGCGATCGCTGCTGTGGGATATCCCACAGCTTAAGCAGTTACAAGTTAACAGTTCCAATAAAAAGCAATCTTAATATGGATAACGTCACAATAAAACTCAGAGGCATGAGCTGTGCCTCTTGTGCTAACAACATTGAAGATGCCATTCGCTCTGTTCCTGGGGTAAGCCATACCAGTGTTAACTTTGGAGCCGAACAAGCTACAGTCACTTACGATCATAACCAGACAGACGTGGCAACGCTGCAAAATGCAGTTGATGCAGCTGGATATTCGGCTCAACCGATACAAGAAGACGTGTTGGCAGCAGAAGACGATACGGAACGTCAGACGCGGCAGAAGGAAAATCGCGCCTTAACCCGTAAGGTGTGGGTCAGTGGTATTATCAGTGCCACTCTAGTTATTGGATCGTTGCCTGCCATGACGGGGCTATCTATACCTTTCATTCCCATGTGGCTGCACGCTCCCTGGCTACAACTGGTGTTAACCGCTCCGGTGTTGTTCTGGGCGGGTAGCTCCTTCTTCATTAATGCCTGGAAAGCTCTCAAGCGCCATACAGCTACAATGGATACTTTAGTGGCGATCGGTACGGGTGCGGCTTACTTGTATTCTTTATTCCCCACCTTCTTTCCTGGGTGGTTTATCGCTCAAGGTCTCAGACCCGACGTATATTACGAAGCCGCCGCTGTCATCATTACTCTGATCTTGCTAGGACGACTCCTAGAGAATCGCGCTAAGGGGCAAACTTCAGAAGCGATTCGCAAACTTATGGGCTTGCAGGCGAAGACGGCGCGGGTCATTCGCAACGGTCGGGAAGTCGATGTTCCGATCGCTGAGGTAGTTTTGGGAGATGTCATCCTAGTTCGTCCTGGGGAAAAGATTCCCGTCGATGGAGAAATTGTTGATGGTTCTTCCACTATTGATGAGTCGATGGTGACGGGTGAAAGCTTGCCTGTGAAAAAGCAGTCCGGCGATGAGGTGATTGGCGCGACGCTCAATAAAACTGGAAGCTTTAAGTTTAAGGCAACAAGAGTTGGTAAAGATACATTTTTAGCGCAAATTGTCAAGCTGGTACAGCAAGCTCAAGGTGACAAAGCGCCGATTCAGCGATTGGCAGACCGAGTAACGGGATGGTTCGTGCCTGCGGTGATAGCGATCGCGATCGCCACCTTCATTATTTGGTTCAACGTCATGGGCAACGTGACGATGGCGTTGATTACCACTGTGGGGGTGTTAATTATTGCCTGTCCTTGTGCCTTGGGTTTGGCTACTCCCACATCCATCATGGTTGGTACGGGGAAAGGTGCAGAAAACGGCATTCTGATTAAAGGTGCAGAAAGTCTGGAATTAGCGCACAAACTGCAAGCGATCGTTCTCGACAAGACGGGTACGATTACACAAGGTAGGCCGACTGTCACGGACTTTGTAAGTGTCAGTGGTACGGCAAATAGCAACGAGTTAAAACTTTTACACCTAGCGGCATCTGTCGAACGCAATTCCGAGCATCCCCTAGCTGAAGCAGTCGTGCAATATGCTCGTTCTCAGGGTGTAGAACCGACCGAAGCACGAGAGTTTGAAGCGGTTGCAGGTAGCGGCGTGCAAGGCTATGTATCCGATCGCCTCGTACAAATCGGTACTCATCGTTGGATGAATGAATTGGGCATTAATACCAGCCAACTGCAACAACAGTGGGAGCGATTGGAATATTTGGGGAAAACAGTCGTTTGGATTGCGATCGATGGTACGGTTCAAGGAATTATGGGAATTTCCGATGCGGTCAAACCATCTTCGACTGGGGCAATCCGCACGCTGCAACGAATGGGATTAGAAGTGGTGATGCTCACGGGTGACAACCGCCGTACCGCAGAAGTTATTGCCCGTGAAGTGGGGATTAAACGAGTCTTTGCTGAAGTTCGTCCCGACCAAAAAGCGGCTCAGGTACAGAACCTCCAGGCAGAAGGCAAGGTTGTGGCGATGGTGGGGGATGGGATTAACGATGCACCAGCTTTGGCGCAAGCGGATGTCGGCGTTGCTATTGGTACGGGTACGGATGTGGCGATCTCTGCTAGTGACATTACGCTAATTTCTGGCGACTTACAAGGCATCGTGACGGCGATTCAACTCTCGCGTGCCACGATTCGCAATATCAGACAAAATCTGTTCTTTGCTTTCATCTACAACGTGGCTGGCATTCCAATTGCCGCAGGGATTCTCTTTCCTTTCTTCGGTTGGCTGCTCAGTCCGATTATTGCAGGTGCGGCGATGGCATTTAGTTCTGTCTCTGTAGTGACGAATGCATTGCGGTTGCGTAACTTCCATCCAAAAACGAGTTGAACCGCGATTGCGCTGAGCGCAGTGCCAGAGGCAATCGCACTTTTGATGGAGAAGTAACAATGCTCAAGCAAGTGACATTTTTCGGTACGTTAGTAGGATTTGGATTTCTGTTGGGAGTCATTTGGGGAGCGATTGTCTAGGAGGTTTTTCAATGATGAATAAAAGGGCGATTGCCAGTGCGATCGCGAGTTTGGGATTAGTATTGGGAATTGCTTCGGGTCAAGCGGTTGCACAAATGTCTCACGAAGGAATGCAACGCTCCGAATCAGAGAACACCAGTCAGTTTGAGCGCATCGAACAACCTTTATGGTTAAAAGGTGCAGTTACGGTTGGTGGCTTAGGATTAATTGGGCTAGAGCTATGGTGGTTTCTGCTGAGCAAGCCTAAATCGCAAAAAGCCAAGACAGAGCGGGGGATTCAGGAAATCGATATTGCTGTTGATGGTGGATACGAACCGAGTCAGGTTGTGGTCAATGCAGGTGAACCAGTGCGGCTCAACTTCTACCGTAAAGATCCTAGCAGTTGCCTTGAAGAAGTCCGTTTTCCTGACTTTCATATTGCCCAGGAACTACCTTTGAACAAAGTTACACCGATTGAATTCACGCCCGACAAACCTGGCAAATATGAGTTTACCTGTGGCATGAATATGTTTCGAGGCGCTCTAGAAGTTCAAGCAGCCAATTCTACAAGCGCACTACAGCCATCCAGTGTTGACAACAACGGGAAAGCATCTGCGCTTCGCTGAGCCGATCTGCATCACCGTTCATCGAGCGATGTCGCCTATCCTCTTGCCTCTCCAGTCAACTGGAGAGTTTAGGATAGAAGTGACTGAGTTTACGAGCATAGGAGTTGAATATGTTAGTTCAAGAACAGACAAAATTAATTGGTTCAGTTGCAAAGGAAAGTGGCGTACCAATCAAAACAATTCGCTACTATGAAGAGTTAGGTCTACTCAAAACATCGGGGAGAACAGAAGGTGGATTTAGAATATTCAGCTCTGATGTTTTAGCTCGGTTGAACTTTATTAAACGAGCGCAGAGACTGGGGTTGAGTCTAGCAGAAATTAAAGATTTTTTAGAGATTCACGATCGCGGCGAGCTACCGTGCGAACATGTCCAAATAAAGCTAGAAGATAAAATCTCCCAAATCGAGCAACAAATTCAGCAGTTACAGATTCTCAAGCTAGAGTTAACAGGACTACTCTCTGGTTGGGAGACTATACCGGAAAATCCGGAAGAGACGATTTGCCCGATTATTGAACGTGCATAGATAAGTGCTTTTGCATCAGAAACTCAAGTTTTCTGTACCTAAAAGCTGAATATGACTTGAGTTGTGCAATACTTCAGGACTGAGCAATACTTCAGGACTGAATAGTTAGAAAGTCGTAGACAGATTCTCGCTCTTCTTTATTTACTGGCGATCGCTCTGCCAGTCTGCTACGTCAACCTAAAAAATCGTGCTGAAACAGTAATAAATGCAATTTTACAATTAGAGCTTTTTTCAATCAAGCACTAACTGTTTCATGTTTCAAAACTTTATCACCAATTATATTTTTTTTGGTTTACCCCCTTGACTCTCCAGTTAGCTAGAGAATTTAAATTAGTTTTAGTTCTAATGAGGAGAAGAAATGACTAAAATTGGTTTATTTTTTGGAACTCAAACCAGCAACACGCAAACTGCGGCAGAAATAATTCAGAAAGAGTTTGGCGGTGACAGTGTTGTTGACTTAAATGACATTTCCAAGGCTGAAACCAGCAATTTTGAAGGCTATAACTACATCATCATCGGTTGCCCTACCTGGAACGTTGGCGAGTTGCAAAGCGATTGGGAAGACTTTTTTGACGAATTAGATACCATTGATTTCACGGGTAAGAAAGTAGCTTATTTTGGTGAAGGCGACCAAGTAGGCTATCCCGACACTTTCCAAGATGCTATGGGCATGTTGGAAGAAAAAATTGTCGAACGAGGTGGCGAAACAGTCGGCTATTGGTCTACAGATGGTTATGAATTTACTGATTCTAAAGCCTTACGCGATGGTAAGTTTGTCGGTTTGGCACTAGATGAAGATAATCAATCAGACTTAACAGATGAGCGCATCAAAACTTGGGTCACTCAGCTGAAGCAAGAATTTGGTCTGTAGGACGCGATCGCAGGTGGTTCGTCAAACTGGGAAGTATTGAACGATCTTCGTTTTGACTTACATCGCTACGCTATTGTTGCAGTACCTTTAAAACTTACTTGCTCTGCCTCGGATGAAAGCAAGTCCACCATAACGAGTCTTTCTCACTTCAATTTCCGTAAAACCAGTTGCTTCCATGACAGCTTGGTAATCTTGCAAGTTAGTTTTCACCCAAAAGTGGACGAGTAGTAACGGGTGTAGAACTCGTAGCAGAGGACTGGCAGGTGGTTCAACATCAACGATTGACAAGCTACCACCTGGTTTGAGAACGCGATACATTTCGGCAAATCCTTTGCGTTTCAGGTCGTCTCCTGGCAAGTGGTGCAGCATCATGCTACTGAGTACAACATCGAACGTACAATCGGGAAAAGGAATATTCTCAATTAGCCCCACCTGAAAGGCAATATCCACGCCACTTTGAGAGGCTTTACGCCTCGCCACATCTACCATTTCTGGAGAAGCGTCAATTCCATACACCTCACCCGTCGCTCCAACTCGTGTCTTAACTGCGATCGCCAGACTACCAGTACCGCAGCCTACATCCAGCACTTTGTCGCTCGGTTTTAGCCCTGCCATTTGAGCCGTCATTTCTCGAATATCTCGCTCTTTCCCCAGTGCCACTAAGCCGACAACTGCATCATACAAATGCGCCCAACGTCGAACTGTTTGTCCTGTGGTTTGAGGTGCTTGTTGGTGGGACTCTACTCTTCTATGCATTTTTCTCTCCTTCACTCAATTGATGGTTGAATCGATCTCAGTTTCTCTGGATTAACAACAGCAAAAATAGATTGGATATAGCGATTGGCAAAACTAAAGGTAAAGACTCCTGTTGGAGAACCATTTATGTAGTTAACGATTCCCGCTCGACCGTTGATTTGCAGCAAGCTAGCAGTAAATGCTGGTAGCAACGAGCTGCGGCGAATGGCAATTAGGAAACGAGCAACTTTCTGCCGACCGTGTAGGGGGATTCGAGCTGCCGTAGCCTTCCCACCTCCATCTGACCAAAAGGTGATATTTTCCGACATCAATACAATCAGTCCGTGCAAGTCTCCCTGATTCCAGCTTTCTAAGAACTGCTCGACCAATGCTTCCTGTTGTTGAATGGATGCAGTCACGTTAGGTCTACGCAAGGCAAGGCGAGCGCGACGGACAATTTGACGACAATTAGGAACGCTTTTCCCAACGATTTTGGCAATCTCAGCGTATTCATAGTCAAATACCTCGCGCAGTAGGAAAATTGCTCGTTCTGTGGGCGACAAGCATTCCAGCAAGATTAAAAACGCAAATGAGAGCGAGTCGGCTAACTCGACTTGCTCCACAGGATGAGAAAATTCTTGGGTAATTAATGGCTCTGGCAGCCATGCACCAATATACCTTTCTCGTTGGACGCGGGCTGAGCGCAGGCGATCGATACACAAACGAGCAATGAGTTGAGAAAGATACGATCTGGGCGATCGCACCGCTGCTTCTGCTGTTTGCCATCGCAACCATGCTTCCTGTACCATATCTTCAGCATCCGTGACACTGCTAAGCATACGATACGCGATCGCCAAGAGCAAAGGTCGATACTGGTTAAAAATCTCTAATCGATTCATCAGTTACCAAGTAGCTGCTAAAGCCATGAGTTTAGTTCGCGCCGTTTCAATTTGCTGGTGGCGAATTTCATCTGGCATGAATTGGTTTGGTACGGCGATAACCGTCACCTCAACAATGCCAATGAACTCTAAAATTGCTCGCAGGTACGGTTCGCAAAAATCAAACTTCGCCATTGGTGTACCTGGGGCATAATCTCCTGCACTTGGGGTAATGACTAACGCTTTCTTGCCTGTAGCCAGTCCTTGAAGCGTAAATGTCTCTTGATCGAAGGCAAAGGTGCGATCGACGCGAACAACATTGTCCAAATAAGCCTTGAAATTAGACGGCACGCTCAGGTTATACATTGGTACTCCCAGCAACAAGCGATCTGCCCAAAGTAATTCTGCAATCAGTTGCTCTGAGTGAGATAAAACCCCAACCATTTCTGAAGTTCGAGCTTCTGGAGGAGTGTAATTGGCTTTTGTCCATGATTCTGTAGGATGAGCCGGAGGATTTGTGCCGACATCCCGCATCTTGTGCTGAGCATGAGAATGATTCGTCTGCCAAGCTTGGACAAACTCGTGGCTAAGACTGCGGGAAATCGATCGCTCCAGGCGAACGCTAGATTGGACTTCGAGTAACTTCATGGTAAAGTGTTTCGTCTTTAAAAGACAGGCAATACTTACCTATAAGACGAAGAACCCCTCGCTGTTGTGACAAGACTACGGCAGTGTTAATAATAATGGGATCGACACTCGACTAATTATGGCGGGGCGTGGCTGTCGCTATCATCATTCCCCAAACAACACTAAAACGGAATTTAGTCGCACGGTCGATGTCAAAGCCTGCTAGCTCCAGCAAGTGATGAAACTCTGTTTCGGTGTAACACTGCTGGTAAGCTGGGTCAAAAAACTTCAACACCAAATCGCAGAGCCGACATAGCAAATAATCTTTACACCAATCTAGAATGACTACCCTACCGTTAGGTTGCAATACCCGTTTCATTTCTACTAATGCTGCTACAGGATCTTCAAAATAGTGGAAAGAACTGGCAGATACAACTAAGTCAAAACTGTTGTTAGGAAATGGGAGTGCCGACGCAGGCGCAGTGTGGAACGAAACGTTGGAGTAGGCGTGAAGTTTTTGGCGGGCGATCGCCAGCATTTTTTCGGAAATGTCTACTCCAATTATCTCTTGCGTCGGCTGCTGAGTCAGTACCAACCGTTCAAATTCACCCGTGCCACAGGCAATATCCAGCACTTTGTCTTGGGCAGAAATCTGCGCCCAGTCTTGGAGAAATGACAGCGTATTGGTAATATAACTGCTCCAGCGGCGATCGTACTTCGCTGCCATTTGGTCGTATTGTTCTCGAACTGTGGTTTTAGTCATGTGGATTTTGGATGTTTGTTGAACGAGCGATCGCCAAAAGAGTTGCGGAAAATCTCCATACAACTTCAAGCTCTTTTGGTTACCCCACACCTCCAATTTCAATTTAGAGGCTGACCTACGCCAATAGCTTGCAGTTGCTCTCGATTTGGTTTACCAGTCAAAACCAGTTTTCCATCGATCGCCAGCGCGGGAACTGCCTGAACCCTATATTGCTGGGCTTTCGTCAGGTAGGTTGGATGTGTCTGTCCCTGTCGCAGGTCATATATTGATACCTCACAACTAGGACAAGTCAGTTCTTGCACCAATCGAACTGTCTCATTGCAAAGAGGGCAGTCGGCTACAAAAATTTCAATCTTACGAGTTGCCATAATTTCCACCAGGAACGCATTAAAATTTTTTCCTGCTACTATTCTTATTCTGGATTCTCTAGCTAACTGGAGAGTCAAGAGGAATGAAATATTTTTCGCTCGACAATCTTTAACAAAACAGGTTGATAGCCGAGCATAGCTTGAATTCTAATTGTGAAGAAATTTGACGATCGCTTGATTCTCCAACCGAGTAGAGAATTTAACCTAGCTCTATGACGAAGCGCAGACAAAACAGATGGAACGTTCTGTTCAATCGCCAAAACATAGCAGTCCTGAGAATAATACTCCTTTGTCTGCTGGTGGCTTTTCCGGTTTGAACTCAATAGTTTTATGGTTAATTTATTTACGCTAAAGGGATTTGGGCAAACAAGCAATTACATGGGCTTCTGGCATTCATTAAGTCCCATTGCGTTACTTACTTTGTCTACTGAAAACAATTTACTTCTCCAAGCATCGAGGCGGCGATAGAGTTTCATTAACCGAGCAGTTAGCTCTCCATACCTGACTTCACTATTGAACGACTGTCTCAAGAACTTACTTAAATTATCGTATGTCAAATCATCAAAACACCATTCACTCCTTTCGTTGGCTGGATTCACCCGAATGGAATGTGAGTGTATTCTCATTTTTGTTGTCTTTCTTCTGGGAGATTCAGCAAATGCCGTTTTATCAAATTCCCTCCGAACTTTCCTACTTCGACATAACTAGCAATTGCACTCTCGCTACAGTCGGGGATGTTGGTATCTCACTGACTTCATTTTGGGTAGTTGCAGTTATATCAAAATCGCGTCAATGGGTTTATCAACCAAGCCGCTGGCAAATCGGCATTTTTACACTTGTAGGAGTTGCGATTACAGTTATTTTTGAAGCTCTAGCGACTGGATCGCTTGGTGTATGGGCATATGCCGATTCCATGCCAACACTTCCCATTTTCTGTACTGGACTATTGCCACTATTGATGTGGATGCTGATACCGCCTTTGACAATTTGGTTCGTCAAGCGCCAACTCTCTCATGTCAGATATAGAAACTCGAAACCAATGTAATGGAAGACTCTACCGAGCGATTTCTCAACAATAAATTGGCTTGTGCATTGCTCTAGGATCGCCGACGAGCAGCTTTTATCCGTTGTAAAGTAGTTTGACCTTCTAAAGTTTTGATTTGCTAGAGTTTTGATTTGCTAGTTTTGAGATAGATTCTAATTGGTCGGCTTGACAGTAATGCGTTAGCCAAGCAGCGTGAATTAGGGTTGAGGGGTATCATCAATGGCTAGTCCCCTGTTATTAACAAAATTCCACATTCCACCTGTTCGATCTTCTTTGGTGCAGCGCGATCGCCTCCTGGAACGGTTGAATCGGGGCATGGAAGGAAAGTTAATCCTGATCTCGGCTCCGGCTGGCTCTGGTAAAACTACCATACTGAGCGAGTGGTTGCGTCAAACCAAATTTTCTAGCAGTTGGTTATCGCTAGATGCAGGGGATAACGATCCGATCCGCTTCTGGACTTATTTTGTTGCAGCTTTGCAGCAATCCCATCCCGACATTGGAGAGGCGACGCTCTCCATGCTGCGATCGCTCGAATCTCCATCGTTCGAGTCTTTCCTCATCCCGCTGATTAACGAAATCACCAGGTTTTCGGATAACCAGATTTTAGTTTTGGACGATTTTCACGCGATCGCGGCTCGTCCAATTCATGAGGGAATGACTTTTTTACTCGAACACCTACCACTCCAACTGCACTTGGCGATCGCCTCTCGCCTCGATCCACCTCTGCCACTAGCGCGATGGCGCGTCCGTAACCAGTTGACGCAACTGGGAGCAGCAGACTTATGCTTCACCCTAGCAGAGACGACTGCATTCATCAACCGATCGATGCAACTGCCTTTATCTCAGGAGCAAGTAGCGGCAATTCAGGCACGGACGGAGGGATGGATTGCGGGATTGCAATTGGCGGCGCTATCAATGCGCGATGTCAAGGACATTTCGGCATTTATTGCCTCGTTAACCGGAGATCGGCATTACGTTTTGGACTATCTAGTTGAAGAGGTGCTGGAGCGTCAGCCCAAGCCCCTCCAGGCGTTTCTCCTGCGGACTTCGATTCTGGAGCAGATGTGCGAAGATCTTTGTCAAGCAGTGGTGGGAAGCACTCGGACGGAGACCTTAGCACAGCTAGAACGCTGGAACCTGTTTGTTGTGCCACTCGACGACAATCGGCAGTGGTATCGGTATCACCACCTGTTTCGCCAACTGCTTTTGGATCGCTTGCAACGGATAGAACCGGAGCAGGTGAGCGAGTATCATCGTCGGGCGCAAAAGTGGTACGAACAACATGGATTTGTCACCGAAACAATTAGCCACGCAATCGCCGCTGGTAATTTCTCCCAGGCAGCAGAGGCGATCGAGCGGGAAGCTGGGCTAAGCAATCCACGAGTCGAACCTGCCAGGTTATTAACATTTCTAGAGGCACTGCCCGACAATCTCGTGTGGACGCGCCCGTGGTTGTTGCTATCTTACGCCTGGGCGCTCTATTCTACTGCTCAATTTCCCGCCGCAGTGCGGGCAGTTCGCTCTCTGGAATCGCTGCTGCAACAACAAAAACCCTCGGCAAATACCGAGAAGTTATGGGGGCTGGTGACTGCAATTAAGGGTATACAAGCGCGTCAACAGGGAGCAACGGCTGAATCAGTCAAGTTGATGGAACGAGCTTTACAGCAGTTGCCTCAAGACGATTCTTGGCTGCGGGCAGTCATTCTACTCAATCTCGGCGTGACTTACTTTGTGGCAGACAACTATGCAGCGGCTAAAAGCTTACTCTCAGAAGTGACTCAAATTGGTAAAAACAAAGGCATAGCAGATCCGGCGATCGCGGGATTATATTTGCAGGCGCAGTTTCTTGCCTTACGCGGTCGGCTCGATGAGGCAACTACCCTGTGCCAGCAAGGAGTCGAGCTAGCTAGGGAAAGGGGTTGGTTGTCCACCTATGCAGGTGTATTGGTAAAGGTAGCAATGGGAGAATTGCTGCGAGAACAGAATCGACTAGAGGCAGCCGCACAACACCTCACCGAAAGCATCGAGCGCGGTATTCAAACCCGACAGCCAGGTTTGATGATGGGTTACATTACCTTGGCTCGCGTGCGTCAGGCGCAAGGGGACACCCAAGCAGCAAGAAATGCAATTAAGGCAGCCCAAAAGTGTCAAGTTTGGTTGTGGTCAACGATTCTTTCGGTTCCGGCTTGTCAAGCAAGATTAGATTTAGCGCAGGGGAATTTGGATGCGGCGATCGCCTGGACGGAGGATAGCGGTCTAAGCGTGGATGGCGAATTGCGATACAGTTTTACTGACAAGTCTCCGGTCGGATCGGAACTAGATTACTTAACTTTAGCAAGAGTCCTAATCGCTCGTGGCAGATTGGCAGATGTAACTAAGCCCTACCTAGATGATGCTCTGCGACTGCTGGAGCGACTCCATGATTTTACCGCAGCAGGTGGACGTACAGCACGAGTGATGGAAGTGTTGATGCTGCAAGCTTTGGCTTGGCAAGCACAGGGAAAGAGCGAGCGATCGCTACATCTACTGCAACGATCGCTCGCTCTTTCCCATGCAGGAGACTATATCCGTTTATTTGTAGATGAAGGTCAGCCGATGGCAGAGTTATTACGCGATGCTGCTGCGGATGGGATGCATCTTCGATCGGTCAATCGCTTGTTAGCAGCCTTTGGTCAGGTTGAGAAGGCAGCTGCTAAAGTTCAGCCACTGATCGAGCCTTTGAGCGATCGCGAACTGGAGGTTTTGCAACACCTGGCTCAAGGTCTTTCCAATCGGGCGATCGCAGATCAACTTTTCGTCACCCTTGCCGCGATTAAATGGCACGCCCGCAATATCTACGGTAAGCTGGATGTCAGCAACCGTACTCAAGCAGTAGCGAAGGCAAGAGAATTAGGGATTTTGGTATAAGCCATAACACAAGATAGTTTGGCAATGCGATCGCGATATGCAGTACGGGCGATCGTGGTTTAAAACCAATGTTTGGATTGGTTGATGAGAGTTTTTTCTTACCGTCGTGTCGCTCTCATCGCCAAAAACACCGCTAGCATAGCGAATAATAACCAAATACTCACGATAGCTCCTGCGGCTACCCAATTCGTCGGCTTCTGTCGCTGTAGGCTTCGCGCCCGTTCGCGATATTCTGCCATCACATCTGCTGGAATCATCTTAATTGCCAGTGCAATACCGAGCGGAACCAAGATCAGGTCGTCAAGATAGCCCAAAAGCGGAATTGGGTCGGGAATCAGATCGATTGGACTGAAGGCATAGCCTACGACGCACGCCACAAATATTCTGGCGTACCAAGGCACGCGAGGATCGCGATATGCCAGATACAACGCATACAGTTCTGCTTTGAGGTGCTTTGCTTGTTGCTTTAACTGGTCAAGTCTTGTCATGTTTGTGGCTTACTTGAAGAGGGGAATAATCCAAGCAGCAGCAATACTAAACAGGACAATAGCTTCTAAGACTTTCAGTGTAGAAGCTGACTGCAACCAATTTGCGACTACAACTAGTTGCAAATCGTTCCACCAGTTGAGGAAATGCCCCAACCACAGAGTAGGGCGATCTCGCTCGCGGTATTGCCAATTTAGCATTGATGTCAGTAACGATCTACCACCAACCCTAACCACCATTAAGAGGTGAAGTGCAACGCATAACACCATCGTTACCCACGAAATCAGATGAATGTAGTACCATGTGTGGTTGAGTTCTCCATTTGGCAACCACTTTTCGTCCATCATCTTGCCAGAGAAGAGAGCAAAAGTTAGTGCCAGAATCACAATTGTATTGGTTAACCGATGCAGCGTATACCACCAAATCGGTTTCCCGACTTGAATTAGCTTCTGAAGAGAATCTTGTTGAATCAGGCGTTGCTGTCCGCGATGAAAGGCATACAAAGCAAACAGAGGAAATAAAAGCAAAACATACAGCCCAAACGTACCATGAATGCTTTCAATTGCCTCAAATCGGGGTAAAGGAATTCGTCCCCACCGTCCATCATAGGTATCATAAGTCCAGAAAGCCGTTCCAATTGCACATAAGACAAATAAGCCAATTAGTCCATGCAAAATCCGAAAAAGAAGTGGCTGATAAGGCTGAGATAATTTCATCAAATCTGCTCATAAAATTCATCAGAAACTATCCGTTAATAGAAGTTTCAGAAAATATTTTTATCTTACCAAAATGATAGTAAGTCGAAACGATAGCGTAGTTCAATAAACTGGAATTTCAGTCATATTGCTGATCCTCAACTTACGAAATTGACGCGCTCCGAATCTCGCTCGCAGACAGCCAGTATACGGTAAGACAACATCAGTTGCCGTGATGTCTTATCGGTGTCTTACCATCAGTGTAGCCCCGTAGTCTATTGTAGGTGGCGATCTGCTTGGGTGAGAGTAGAGGAGTAATTTCTAGATGAGCTTGCAAATGTGTTTGGCGTAATTTACCGTACAGCATTGCCAGTGCTTCGGTTTGGGTTTGTAACGCCTGCTGTGCAATGGTTTTGTCAGCAAAAGCTATACTCAAACGCTGCTCCTGAGCTACAATCTCTCGTCCCAATCGCTTAGCTTCTACATTCATCTTTTCAAACGCGGCTTGCACTTGCTGAGTTTGCTTGGCAGAGAGATTAAGTTGCCCTTTGAGATCGAGGACGTGCCTTGGTCCAGGATAGTCATTCAGCTCAGCCATCCGTGCAAACCCCGCACCACGCCCATTCAACAGATCGTCAACTTCTCGCGTACTTAACCCGCGAATTGGGCTAGATAATTTATCAACATACGGCGATCTAGGTGTTTGGTTCGCACTCGCAGCACTCAAACGTGCAAAAATACCAGCGCCCACAACTGGAAGTAATAGCAAAGAGCTGACGACAAGTATAAATCTTGTTTGCATAACATTCCTTTAGCAGTCGAGCAAGAAACAAAAATCTGCCTAATAAACTATCCTCTTAACTATCCTTTTGGCTAGTAGGGTAACGGTAATGAGATCGCAACATGGGAATTAGAACGCTAAAGAGGATGAGAAATTATGAAAGCAATTGTGCGCCAGCACTTTGAAACAGAAATACGTCAGGCGCGGGCTGCCGTTGAAACTGGAAATTTTGAAACTGCATGGACGGCATTGCAACGATCGCACATTCTCGGTCAAGCTTATCCTTTACCGCACGCGATCGCTCACTGGGAAATGCTCAAATTAGCAATGAGACAAAGAGATCTAAAGGAAATAGCCGGACAACTGATGCCAACTGTGTTAGCAATTCCTCTCACTTTGTTGTTTGGACGCAAGCGGTATCTTCGAGATGGCAGAGTTAACATCAGTGACTCCGAGCGCATGTCTATTCCCAACGATTTATTGCAAATATTAGAGCAATAAATCTGAATAATAAATCCGAGTAGGGGCGCTATAATAGCCCCTTTTTTTGACGTTGCGATCGCCAAAACTATCCTGGCGATCGTCCTCTAACTATCCATTTGACTAGCGATCTATTGCTGCTACAGAGCGACATTGAAGCTAAAGTAGCAGTTAGGAATTCGAGCGATGGAATGGACGGTTGGGTACTGGCAAATCTCGATTGGGCGAGTTTATCCTACCACCGAGCAACTGACTCGGATGTATAATACTGCGGCTCCTTGCTGGCATCGTCACCTCCAATGGCTGGGTTATAGCCGTGCCTACGCGAAATTATTTCAATCTCTGCAATACTCAGGTGTAATAGCAGATTTACATGATGGCTCGACTGTATGCGATTGTGGTATCGGTACTGCTGATTTCAGTCTGGCTCTAGCTAAAACCGTGAGTCCTAAATTACACGTTACAGGCGTGGACATCTCCCCAGAGATGTTGGCAAAGGCAAACCAGTTATTAGTGCGCTCAGGCGTAGATTGCCAAGTTTGCCAAAGCGATGTCAATAGCCTTCCATTTGATGACAACGCCTTTGACTTAGTTCTGAGCGCCCATATGCTAGAACACTTGCCAAACCCCACTAGAGGACTCCAAGAAATGGTTAGGGTATTGCGTCCAAAAGCACCGCTCGTCCTCACCGTCACTCGTCCAGGTTTACTGGGGTGGTGCATTCAATGGCATTGGGGTAATGGTTGTATTAGTCCCAAGCAGCTAACTCATTTAATGGCTGAAGCAGGATTGTCCGATATTCGTTGCTATCCGTTTACTTTTGGGTTATCGCGTTGGACGAGTATTGCTGGTGTGGGATTCAAAAAGTCGCAACTACGCAGAAATTAAAGTAGTCTTCAATTAGCGGAATCACCTTTTCCCACTGGAGCTAGCCGAGAATTACCCGATTCATTTCTCTGCCAGTTATTCAGCACATCCTTAACTAAAAGCTCCTTTACCCAAACCTGAGTTACAACTAGTAGCGGTAGAGCCAGCAGCAAACCTAAGAAACCAAAGAAGCTGGCAAAAACGACTTGGGATGCCAGGGTGATTGCTGGTAGTAACGAAACCTGTTTCTGCATCACTATAGGTGTCAGCACGTTGCTCTCAATCTGTTGAATTGCAACATACAGTCCCAGCACAGCCAACGCTTTCCAAGGTGCATCCAGTAAAGCTAATGCCATTGGTGGGATAACGCTCAGGGTGGGACCGAGATTGGGGATAAATGTTAACAGACCTGCAAGAATGGCATTGGCAAATGATAAAGGGACTTGCAAAAGTAACAACCCAATCCAGCTCAAGGCAGCAATGACAAACATATTAAACAGGATGCCTGTAGCCCAGCCTCCCAAAGCAAATTCGCACTGTTGGAGAATGTCTTCGACGCGGCGGCGGTAGAAGGAAGGAAATAGCAGGATAAAGCCCTGGCGATAGGGCGCTGGATTGGCTAGGAGCATGATAGTTAAAACTATCACCAGCAACGAGTTGAGAATAATTCCCAGTGAATTAGAAAACAGAGTGAAGAAATTACCAAATAGGCGAGTTGCAAAAGATTGCAGTTGTTGAGTAAATCCTCTCAAGCCGCGTAGATCTTCTACCACTTGCTCTGGAATTAGATCTTGCAACCAGGTCGCCCAACCGCGTAACTGTTCTATCCCTTGAGGTACGCGATCGACCAATTGTTGCAGTTGCTCGGCAAAAGGCGGCACAACGACCAGAAAAAAGCCAACGAGGAGGGCAAGTAACAACGTTATCGAGAGGGCGATCGCGATACCTCGTTTCAGGTGAAGTCGCTGCAACAACCGCACGAGTCGGTCGATCGCTGTTGCTAACACTACAGATGTAAATATCAGCAAGACGACTAGCCGGATTTGCCACAAGATATACAGAGAGACAATAAAAACGACTAAGCCAATCGATTGTCCTAAACTCACAACCTAACTTCCTTTTGGTGTTGCTTCTGCTGGAAAAAAGACTCTCAGTTTGTCTGCACGATGTGGTTAGACTATTCAATTGGCTTAGACCAATTCATCCTTCTTAGGAATTAAATTGTTACTTTTAGCATCGATTTTTCTTTCTCTTTAACAGAAAAAAGAGTAACGCAAATAATTTTTTCTCTAAACAAATGATGTTTTAGAGAAGGCGATTGCCGAGTGGTAGCAATTAATTTCTAGTATTTATCTTTTTCAGCAAATTTAGTGTTGTTTCAAAAGCAGGATGCTTTGAGTCTATCTATTGATGCCAGTTAAGCTAACGACAGCAATAACTTCCTACCTCTATCTCAAGTATGAATTCGCATATCTTTTGCTAGCGATCGTTCAGCAAATGTGTCAGTCAATAATCCTTCACATACAGATTTTTAACAAGCATTATTATCGATAGCTTAGTGCTGAGACAGTTCTTGCCACTAAATTGATAAAGGAACGACCATGAACGCCAAATTTCTCCAGCAGACTTCTGTAGTCTTAGGTCTTGCTACTTTAACTGTAGTAGCAAGTGGACTGTCTGCTCAAGCTCAAACTCAACCGACTTATCCATCAACTCAACCTACATCTCCACCTACCGAGCCGTCAGCGCCGACCAACCAACCAAACTATCCATCAACAGAACCATCGGCTCCCACAACCGAGCCTACTTACCCAACTACTGAACCGTCGGCTCCTACTACGACACCGGAAACGACACCCGCTCAACCTCCGCGTGGAGATGTCGAACCAGGTCGAGCCACTCGTGGAGGTTCTAGCTATATCGGCATCGGCGGTAATATCGGTTTAGGTGGTGGTGAAACAGCTTTAGGTTTGGGCAACTTTACAGTTCTCAGCAAAGTAGGATTGACTAATGCTATCTCCGCTCGTCCATCAGTAGTCATTGGTGATAGCACTGCGATTCTGATTCCAGTCACTTATGACTTCAACTTACAGCCTACTGGAGCAGCAACAGAAGAAATATCTGCTTTCTCTCCTTACGTTGGAGGTGGCTTAGCAATTGCTACGGGCGACAACAGCGATGTCGGTCCAATGTTAACAGCAGGTGTTGACGTACCCGTAGCCAGACAAATTACAGCCAACGCTGGCGTAAATGTGGGTTTCTTTGACGATACCAGCGTCGGGTTAGCGATTGGTGTTGGCTACAACTTTGCTGGATTCTAGGATCGGAGTTCGCCAGCAGAAACTAGAATAAGTATTACATTCAGAATTCTAAATTCAGGATTCTGGATGTTGTACGCGATCGCCAATCCCGATAATTATCATGCTTGGAATCCTCATTACCTGGTTAGTCACAACCATTAGCTTTTTAATTATTGCGCGGCTACCACTGGGAGTAGAAATTGACAGTTTTGGCAAAGCAGCAGTTTCCGCCGCAGTTTTTGGAGTATTAAACGCTCTGTTGCGACCGATCTTAGGGTTTTTTACCTTTCCCTTGATTCTTTTAACCTTGGGTCTATTCCTGTTTGTCTTGAATGCAATTATTTTTGGTCTAGCCGCTGCTCTCGTCACTGGATTTCGGCTACGTTGGGGAATTTGGAGTGCCTTACTCGGCTCCATTGCTTTAAGTCTGATTAACTCTGTTCTTTTCAATCTGCTAGCAACATTGAGACTGTGAGTTTGAGTATTCTGAGTCGCAGCAAGGGGACAAAAGTTAGCAAATTAGCATGACTATTTCTGACTCAAGCGTGACGACAATTTTGGAGCTACGCTTTATTTTTTGAAAAGAAGAATGGATTTGTCATGCCCAAAAACAGGAGAGCAATCGCGAGCCGTCAACACAAGCTGGCACGAACTGCCGCGAGTTGGTTACTGCTGTTTGCTATCCTGACGACAACATTTATTCCCAGTTGGGTAGGAGCGCAAGACGAGCGAGTAACTGTACGCCTAGATGGTCGCTCGGTGTTTCGCGTCAGTGCAGTAGAGAATAACGACGCTCAGGCGCGGGCGCGGCAAATCGAGCGACGGATGAATAGGTTGCTAGAGAATCCAGAGGCGATCGCCGCACCTCGAATCGAGACAACCAGAACAAATCGGGCTGAGCGCGTCATCACAATTGCTGGAGTACCTGTAGTCACCGTCACCCCAGCCGATGCTCAGGATAACTTAACGACTGTTGATGCTCTAGCGACTCAATGGTCGCAAGCAATTAATGCTGCTCTGAAGCGAGCGAGTGGGCGGCGGTTTTCCCCTTGGGGACGATTTGTGGCAGAAGTTCAGGCATCGGTTGCTACTGCCTTCGGACGGCTGCTAGAATCCGCGATCGCGATCGTGCCGCGTGCGATCGCATCTTTGTTGGTCATTGGATTATTTTGGGCGATCGCCACCACTGTACGCTGGTTGATGCGAATTATCTTCCGTCATATTGTGGAAGATTTAACTGTAGAGAACCTGATTAAGCAGGTGGCATACTACGCTGTTTGGACTTTAGGTGTAATTGTGGCGCTGGATGCCTTTGGTTTTGACCCGCGTACCGTTGCTACTGGGTTAGGGTTAACTGGACTTGCCTTGGGTTTTGCTCTCAAAGATATCCTGTCTAATTTCGTCAGCGGGATTTTAATTTTGATTCTGCGCCCGTTTGAGTTAGGCGACCAAATCGTTGTGGGTGAAACTGAGGGAAATGTCGAGCGGATCGAATTGCGGGCAACTCAGTTACGTACCTATGACGGGCGCGTGGTTCTCGTTCCCAATGCAGAAGTATTTACTTCTCGTATTATCAACAATACAGCTGCTCCCATCCGCCGCAGCAGCGTGGAATTATTTATCGGCTACGATAGCGACTTACAAAAAGTTGTTAATGTTGTCACAGATGCAGCCCAGAGTGCTGCGGGAGTGCTGGCAGAACCAAGAGTTTCCGTGCGGATACGAGAGCTAGGACAGGATGATGTTGTAGTTGAAGTGCGTTTTTGGACTGACTCGCGACGTTCTGATTTCGTGGCTACGACTTCAGCAGTCAGAATTGCGATCGTTGGTGCTTTGAAACAAGCAGGGATTGGGTTGCCCGATCCCGATGTCCGCATTCTCGTACCACGCCATGTTGACAGCTGGCAGGCTGCATTAGGTGTGGGAAATTCTAGCAAATCTCAAAACAGTCAGAGGTAAAGGTGCTAACTCATTCGCTGTCTCTTGTTATGCTAAATGTAAACGCTCGATCGCCAACGACGAATTCAAGTCCGATTTTGAGTCAATCTACATCGTATTTTCCTTGCTTGGCGTGGTTTTAATTGGAACTAACCCATTTAGCAGGAAATGCTCTTTTACGAATCTGAGGTTGTTCTCTAGCTGTGGAGCCAATTCATGAACAACATTATTCACAGAGCGATCGCCATCCTGGGAATAGCTACTGCCTTGGGCGGACTGACTCCCGCCGTTCGTGCAGCATCTACTGTAAAACCCAATCTGCCTTCATCGCCGTCTGCACCTGTGACAAAAGCTCAGGAGTTGTTTAATCGGGGGGTAGAAAAGACCGAACGAGGAGACTTACAAGGCGCAATTGAAGACTTCGATGGAGTCGTGCGGCTGAATCCCAGTTTTATTGAAGCTTACTGCAACCGAGGTTTCGTCCGTGCCGAACTCGGAAATTACAAAGCAGCAATGGCAGACTTTAATTCGGCACTGCGAATCGATCCCCGTCACGCCGATGCTTACAATAAGCGGGGAACGGTATTAGCCCAAAAGGGCAATTTTTCCGCAGCGCTCGCCAACTTTAACGCGGCTTTACGATACGATGACAATTTTGCCGATGCTTACTACAATCGAGGACTGGCACATTCAGGGCTAGGAAATGCCAAAGCCGCGATCGCCGATTACGACCGAGCAATTCAACTCCAACCTAACATGGCTGAGGCATATGGCAATCGAGGCACTGTCCGCTATCATTTGGGAGATAAGCCAGGAGCGATCGCCGATCTAGAGCAAGCAGCGCGAATTTTTTCGGCTCAAGGAAATGAACCTGCTCACCAACAAGCGTTGACTTTTCTGCAAACGATCCAACAGCCATCAACTGCTAAACCTCCCGTGCAGCCGTAAATCCTGAAGGGAAGGTAGAAGATACAAAGTTTTTGTCCTACAGCTTTAGCCAGCTTAGAAAAGTTTGCAGCAGCAGCCAAATATTTAAGCTGACGATAATCAGAGCGACTGACCAAGCCAAAACTATCAGCCAGAGGGGATTGACAAATTCTCCCATGCGGCGGCGATCGCTGGTAAACATGACTAGTGGAATCACCGCAAACGATAACTGTAAGCTCAAAATTACTTGACTGAGAACGAGTAAGTTCCCCGTACTGCGTTCGCCAAAAAAGATAATTGCAATTAAGGCAGGAACGATCGCAATCAGCCTGGTAGCTAGACGACGCAGCCAAGCAGGTAGGCGCAGATGCAAAAAGCCTTCCATCACGATCTGCCCTGCCAGAGTTGCAGTTAGCGTAGAACTTTGCCCAGAAGCAAGTAAGGCAAGACCAAAAATCGCACTGGCAGTACTAACTCCTAGCAAAGGAGATAGTAATTTATAAGCATCTTGAATTTCTGCTACATCTCGATAACCAGAAAAATGAAACGTTGCCGCAGAAACAATCAAAATCGCTGAGTTGATAAATAGTGCCAGTGACAAAGCTACAGTTGAATCAATTGTGCCAAACTTAATCGCTTCCCATCGCTTCTCGACTGTTGGTTGCCAGTCGCGAGTTTGTACGATCGAGGAGTGCAAATATAAGTTATGTGGCATTACTGTTGCTCCCAGAATCCCCATAGCGATGTAGAGCATCTCTGGATTCTGTAAAATCTCCGGCTTGGGTACGTACCCTAGTAATATTCCTCCCACATCGGGGCGAGAGAAGAAAATTTCTAAGGCGAAGCAAATTCCTACTGTCGCCACCAGCATGATTACCAACGCTTCCACGTAGCGGAAGCCTTTCCCTTGCAGGAATAACAACATCAGCACGTCCAGAGCCGTGATGCAGACTCCCCATACTAAGGGTAGTCCAAATAAGAGTTGTAAGGCGATCGCGCTGCCCAGCAGTTCGGCTAAATCGCAAGCTGCGATCGCGATTTCACACAACACCCACAAACAAAAGTTAACCTTCGGATTGAAATAGTCACGACAAGCTTGTGCTAAGTCTCTTCCGGTAGCAACACCCAAACGCACGCATAACGATTGCAGCAAGATTGCCATCAAATTCGACAGCAGAATCACGCTCAACAACGTGTAGCCAAACTTAGACCCGCCAGCAATATCTGTCGCCCAGTTACCAGGGTCCATATAGCCTACAGAGACGAGATACCCTGGTCCCGCATAGGCAAGCATCTTGCGCCAAAAGCCACTATCATGAGGGATTTTGATACTGCGGTGAACTTCTGGCAGGCTGGGGCGATTTTCTGGCATGGTCGTTCATTTAACCAAGATTATTTTCATATTCTTCTCATAATCTCAGATTTTTTGCCAGCATCATCAACCTCTGCATCAGGTGCAATAGATTCTGAGCGAGATTGCATTCTCACAGAAGCTATTTTTTGACAGAATCGCGCCTCACGAGGATGGATACTTGTTAAAGACTTTAGCTCTACCCTGGCGATCGAAAGAAAACACGGTAAACGGGTCTTTGCGGTTTCCCATCTCCATCCCAGGAGTACCTACAGGCATTTCGGGAACGGATATACCAGCAACATTGGGCTTTTCTTGCAGCAGGCGTTTAACATCATTAACTGGTACGTGTCCTTCGATGACATAGCCATTGACGACTGCCGTATGGCAAGATGCGAGGCGATCGGGAACGCGATACTTTTGTTTTACAGCTTCTATGTCGGATGTGAGTATGACTTTTGTTGGAAAACCTTGTTTTTTCATATAGTCAATCCACCCACCACAACAGCTGCAAGATGGACTGCGATAGACAACGATCTCTGGCGTTGTAGATAGTTTTGTCCGTTCTTGATTGACGTTTGAATCGATACTTACCAATCGCCCTAAAGGAGTCCCTAGTAAAGAATTGTCTCCCAAGTTCTGCGCGACTGCTGGATGAGTCACCATGACGATTCCAATCGCAGCACCGATCGCAACGGGGCGTAACCATTTTTGTATTTTCGTAGATTGTTTGTGTTTCATTTCAAGCCTCACAAATAACAGTTAGTTTTTGGCGTTGCTCTGTAAATTTCAAGTCAAAGCTCAATCGAAAATCTAGCGATCGCGATCGCCCGACCTTTGGACTCGTGACAATTCCTCGGCAAGAACTTGCTGATAAATTTTGGCTAAATAAGGAGTTACCCAGTTATCTTCAATTCCATATCCCAAGCTTGTCCAAGTGCCAGATAGCATCTTTAGGACTTCATCGACTCGTCCTTGTCTCAACAAAAACGCAATATCTGTATCCCAAATCCGACGATCTTTCAGCCATTTGTAGGTAACTTTATCCTGGTATTTAGGCTCAAAGCTATATATGCTTAAACCAGTAGATCCATGAGGGTGAGGGTGATATTTGCGAGCTTTTTCTAACCAAGTCGAGGCGAGAAATTGATAGCGACCCGCAGCCGTAGAACATTTTCTCCGATTTGGACCCCTAGCGATTTTTACGCAAACGTTAGGATGTCGATTGAAATTGTGAAAGTGGTCTCCACCGTACAGCAGAACGTAGGGATTTTTAGCATTTGACTCGCTGGCAGATATCGTCCGCATTAATGCCCGAACATAAGGATCGCCTCCCGACATAGCTAGTTGTGGTAAGTACCCAAAAGGATTTTTTTCAAAAGAAGATTGTTGTTCTCTGCGTCCGTTCCAGACGAGAATCGGTAATGCTAGCACCCCTAAAATCAGAAATCTCAACCACCATCCCGACTTTTTAGGTTGTCTGAAGTTATTTGGCTTGTGAGTGAAAGATTTTTGCATTTTCTTAGAGCTAAACAATTGAGAATCGTTCTGGTTTTATAACAGAATAATTTACATTTAGTCGCCTCTATTCTGAATGCGATCGCATCAAACCCAGCCATCATAACAGGATTTTCTAGCAAATTGCTTGATTTCATCTCATTGCTCGAACGCAGAATCAAACTGGATCGTCTGCCAAACGAGCAGCTGCTCCACGATAAAGATCGATAACATGATTATCCGCCAAACCGTAATAAACGTTGCGACCTGATCGGCGGTAGCTGACTAAACGCATGGCTTTCAATAATCGCAGTTGATGAGAAACAGCTGATTGGCTCATTTTCGTCAATGCCGCTAAGTCGCAGACGCACAACTCTTGGGAAGCAAGAGCAGATAAGAGGCGCAGACGGTTTGGATCTGCTAGTACGGCAAAAAATTCTGCCATCTGCTGAGCCTTGGCTGTTGTGACGATCTCTGACTGGTAGGAGCGGACATTTTCTAGATGCACCATATGGGTTTCACACGTCGGTACATCAGGAGTTGGTAGTAGGTTACGGTCTGGCTTTTTCTTACGCCTGTTCATCAGAACTTTTAGTTTGAGGCAATGGTTATCGGTCTCATTATGCTATCTAAAATGAGAATCATTGTATATATGAATAATTGTTCATAAGTTAGGAGAATTGAACTAGAATGCAGTTAAACTCGATCGCGGTTGGATTGAAACTGCCATGACTCAAACTCCTGACCTCAAAACCCAAACACTTCAGATTGGTGGTATGGACTGCGGCAGTTGTGCCAAGACAATTGCGACAAGCTTGCAGCAGTTAAGCGGCGTGAGCGAAGCATCTGTTAGCTTTGCCACCGGACGAGCCAAGGTTTCCTACAACCCTCTTCTGGTGAGCGAGACAAAAATTGCCGAACGGGTAAAAACTTTGGGCTATACCGTAGAGCAGAGTCGTGAGGAGAAAGGGCAGCATAGCCACTGCGAGTCAGACTCTAGCTGTTGTGCGGGCGATCGCAACTTGGATCGCGCTCGCCAACCGAGTGCGAGCAATTTAACTGCTGCGAAAACGCTACAAGTGCGGGTTGGGGGGATGGACTGCGGTAGCTGTGCCAAAACGATTGAGGCGGGGGTGCAGCAGATCCCAGGCATTATAGATATATTGGTCAATTTTTCCACCGAACGCTTGCAACTATCTTATGACCCACGGCTAGCCAGCGAACAAACGGTTTACGACCGAATTAAAGCTCTAGGTTATACAGTTGAAAAGACTTCTGAGAAAAGCTCCGACTCACTCAGTCACGACTATCCTCAAGCTGAACTAGCTAACACGCCAGATCGCAAACCCGACCCGATAACCTGGAAATTCTGGATGACGAACCGCCGAGGGCAGAGCGTCATTCTGGCAGGTGTCGGGATAATTTTTGGCTTACTCGCTCAACAATTAGCACTGCCGATTTGGATCGCACGGGCTTTTTATGGCATTGGTATAGTCGTTGCTGGCTATCCGATTGCGAAGGCAGGTTTATTCGAGTTGCGCTTGCGCCGAGCTGATATGAATCTGCTGATGACCATTTCGGTAATTGGGGCAGTGATTTTAGGCGATTGGTTTGAAGGGGCGCTGGTTGTCTTTTTATTCTCTTTGGGAACAACGCTGCAAGTTTTTACTTTCGGTCGCACTCGCAACGCCATTCGCGCTCTCTTTGACTTAACTCCACCCACAGCTACAGTCAAACGGGGAGAGCGGGAGATAACGGTTCCCGTCGAGAGTATTGTGGTGGGTGAAATTTTGACGATTCGACCAGGACAGCGCGTGGCATTAGATGGTGTAGTCGTGTCAGGGACAAGCGCCATCGACTCTTCCCCGATTACCGGAGAGTCAATTCCAGAAGATAAAGCTCCTGGCGATGCAGTCTATGCGGGGACGCTGAATCAAGCTGGTTTTTTAGAAGTCAAAGTCACCCACACCGTCAGCGATACGACGGTCGCCAAAATTATTCATCTAGTAGAACAAGCCCAAGAAAGTCGCGCTCCCTCTCAGCAGTGGGTAGATAAGTTTGCTAATGTCTATACTCCGATCGTGATTCTAGTCGCAATTGCGATCGCCCTGATTCCACCTTTAGCATTCGCTCAACCTTTCGATGTTTGGTTCTACCGTGCTTTGGTCATGCTGGTAATTGCCTGTCCCTGTGCCTTAGTTATTTCCACCCCAGTTTCGATTGTCAGTGCCATTGGTGCGGCAACTCGTCAAGGAGTTTTGTTCAAAGGTGGCAACGCGCTGGAGACGGCAGGGCATCTGACTAGCCTTGCCTTCGATAAGACTGGCACGATTACTCAAGGGCTGCCAACAGTGCAGAAGGTTTATGCTGTGGGACAGACGAGCGCCAAGCTAGTATTTCAGATTGCTGCCAGTTTGGAACAGCAGTCGGAACATCCTCTAGCTAAGGCAATTGTTACCGACGCTGAATCTAAAGGAATTGAGTTCCAGACTCCCGAAAAGTTTACGGCGCTACCTGGTAAGGGCATTGAAGCGGAAATTGGCGATCGCTTTTACTTAGTCGGCAATCAGCGCCTATTTGCCGAACGGGGCATTCCGCTATCACAAGAAGCTGAGGCAATGCTAACTGAGATTGAATCTCTAGGTCAAACGCCCGTGTTGGTGGGAACGCCAACCCAATTATTAGGAGCGATCGCCCTGGCTGATGGCTTGCGCTTAGAAGCGGCAGAGGCGATGCGACAGCTGCGGCGAGTTGGACTCAAAAAGTTGGTGATGTTGACGGGCGATCGCACTGCTGTTGCCAAACAGATTGCTCGACAAGTCGAGATTTCGGACTATCGAGCCGAACTGCTACCCCAAGATAAACTTTACTGCATTCAACAACTCAAACATTCAGGAGTTGTGGGAATGGTAGGCGACGGCATCAATGATGCCCCAGCTTTGGCAGCAGCAGACATCAGCTTTGCCGTCGGCGGCATTGATATTGCTCTGGAAACTGCTGACGTAGTTTTGGTTGGGAACGATCTGAGAAAACTGGCTTACACCGTGGCTCTCTCGCGTCGCACCGTGTCAATTATTCAGCAGAACGTGGTCTTTTCCCTGGTGACGAAAGGGCTGTTTCTGCTGCTGGGTACGGTGGGGGTAGTTGGACTCGTCGTGGCGGTTCTAGCAGATACGGGAACCTCGTTGCTAGTGACGGCAAATGGGATGCGACTATTCAAAGTCAGCCCCAAATCTCAGTAGGTATTTTGTGGCGTACAATTGTTCGTTTTTTTTTCATCTTAGTTATACGAGTTTTATGAAGCACCGACAGACCCCTTGGATTCATCGCTACTCGCGCCCTTTGATGGCAGGATTCGCCACGGTGGGTGCTGTAGTCACTGCCTATCTCACCGTCGTCAAATTTACTCAAGGCTCTGCTGCTTGTCCGACATCTGGCTGCGATATTGTTCTTGCCAGCCCCTACGCTACTGTCTTTGGCTTACCACTGGCGTTATTTGGTTTTCTCGCCTACGCCAGCATGGTAGTTTTCGCTGTGGCTCCTCTACTTGTAAATTCACAGTCAAACAAAGCTCTGCGATCGAAGTTGGAGAACTGGACTGGGTTGCTGTTGTTTGCTGGTGGAACAGCCATGATGGTTTTCAGTGGCTACCTGATGTATCTACTCGCTTTTGAGATTAAGGCAGTCTGTATCTACTGTGTTGGCTCGGCAATCCTGTCAGTAATTCTATTTACTTTGGCGCTCTTGTGTCGGGATTGGCAGGATATCGGTCAACTGTTATTCACCGGATTTATCGTGGCAGCGATCGTGCTAATCGGCACGCTAGGAGTTTATGCCAACGCCAAAAACCCAGCAATCGCCGACTCCAGCTCTAGTACCGAGCAACCCTCATCCGGCGGATACCCCGTTACCACCAGATCCGGTCAAGCCGAAATTGCCCTGGCACAACACTTAAAGCAGATTGGTGCAGTCTTCTACGGCGGCTTCTGGTGTTCTCACTGCCACGACCAAAAACAGCTATTTGGCAAGGAAGCGGTGAAGGAAATTCCTTATGTGGAGTGCGATCCCAAAGGCAAAAATCCTCAAACAGATCGATGTCAAGCTGCGGGAGTGCAAGGATATCCCACCTGGGTAATTAACGGCAAAACTGTTACGGGGACTCAAAGCTTATCAGAACTGGCACAACTTTCTGGCTACAAAGGACCGCGTAACTTTCAAAATTCTCTGCCTGCTGGCAAGTAACCAGGAGGCGATCGCCTAACATCCTACGGCGATTGAACCAGTTACCTTTATTCGTTATGGCACACAGTCACGGCAGTCACGGACACGATCGCACGGTTAACAACTACAACCGCGCTTTTATTATTAGTGTTACCCTCAATACTAGCTTTGTTGTCATTGAGGCGGTTTATGGGATTTTGGCGAATTCCCTCGCATTACTTGCCGATGCAGGTCACAACGCCAGCGATGTTCTAGGGCTGCTGTTTGCTTGGGGAGCAACCCTCCTCACCCGTCGCCGACCGACCTCACGCCGCACGTATGGACTGCAACGCTCTTCCATTTTGGCGGCGCTCTTAAACGCCAGCTTTCTCCTGGTTGTTTCCGGCGGGATTGGCTGGGAAGCCATTCTCCGATTTCGCAATCCTGCTCCCGTCGCGGGCGGAACTGTAATTTTCGTGGCAGCAGTGGGAATTGTCATCAATACAGTTAGTGCTTTGATGTTTCTCGCAGGTAGTAAGAGCGATCTAAACATCAAAGGCGCATTTCTCCACCTGGTTGCTGATGCAGTGGTGTCTGTTGGAGTTGTCCTGGCTGGCATTGCCATTGTTGCCACAGGTTGGCTGTGGTTCGATCCAGCGATCGGTTTAATCGTCACTGCGGTCATCCTCATAACTACCTGGCAACTGTTCCAAGAGTCTCTCAATTTAATCCTAGATGCGGTTCCAGCAGGGATTGAGCCGCTAGCTGTCCGCACCTATTTAACCGAACGTCCTAGTGTAGCTTCTGTCCACGACCTGCACATTTGGGCAATGAGTACAACCCAAATCGCTCTCACCGCTCATTTAGTCATGCCCGCAGGTCATCCAAGCGATGCATTTCTCGTTCAAGTCAGTCGAGAACTGCACGACAACTTCGGCATCGAACACGTCACGCTTCAAGTCGAAGTAGGCGATCCCAATTACCCTTGCGCCTTGGCTCCCGACAATCTTGTCTAGATGCAAGTTACTTCATGCTGACTGCTACATCCTTACGCCTCTCAACAGGTAAGTTCGCACTCTGCCAAGCATTCCACGAACCAGGAACGTTAATGACCTGCTCGAAACCATGCTTCTGTAAGATACTTGCAGCGATCGAAGCCCGATAACCGCTGCCGCAATAGGTGGCAATAGTTTGGGTTTTATCTAACTCGTCAAGATGTTCCTCTAAATGCGGTACGTAAATGTGTTTAGCACCAGGCACGTTACCGTTGCTGTACTCTCCATCCGATCGCACGTCTAACACCGTAATATCTGGATCGTCTTTGTGCTGGTTCAACTCATGCACAGTCCACTCACCCAGGTGTTTCAGGGGTAAACCTGCGTTTTGCCAACTCGTCATGCCATCGTGGAGATAGCCTGCAATGTTGTCATAGCCCA
>NZ_PYCI01000173.1:0-12493 GCF_003015105.1 Chroococcidiopsis sp. CCALA 051
GGGGTCCCCCTTGTCCCCCTTGTCCCCCGACTCCCAATTCCCGACTCCCGACTGTCGTAAACTGAGCAGGGACTGTTACGATTAGAACATCAAATGGTCTGTTCTCAGTCAAGTAGCTACGAAACGGGAGAGGACAAGTGCAGCCAGCTGTCTGCCGAATTTTGGATGCAAATTTAGACCGCGCCCGTGAAGGCTTGCGGATTGTAGAAGAATGGTGTCGATTTGGATTGAATAGCAGCCAATTCAGCGATGAATGCAAGCAGTTACGCCAAGAGCTAGCCAGCTGGCATACCCTAGATTTACGTTTGGCACGAGATACTCCTGGCGATCCTGGGACAGAACTGACTCATCCCCAAGAGGAGCGACGATCTGGCTTGGGAACTTTGCTGCAAGCCAATTTCTGCCGAGTAGAAGAAGCTTTGCGGGTTGTAGAAGAATATAGCAAGCTCTACAATCCGAAAATGGGAGCTGCCTTTAAACAGATGCGTTATCGAGTTTATATCCTAGAAAGTCACTTACTAGGTTATCAACGACACCAACGACTAGCGCAATCGTACTTATATTTAGTGACTTCTCCGACAGAGGGGCTGTTTCATGTAGTAGAAGCAGCACTGCAAGGAGGGCTGAGCCTCGTACAGTACCGCGATAAGGATACCGCAGATCTCGATCGCCTGGAGACTGCTCGACAATTACGTCAACTCTGTCACCAATACGGGGCAATTTTTTTAGTCAACGATCGCATCGATCTTGCTTTGGCAGTAGATGCCGATGGAGTGCATCTAGGACAACAGGATATGCCCATCGCGATCGCCCGTCAACTCCTTGGACCCCAGAAAATTATCGGACGCTCTACCACAAATCCAGAAGAAATGCAACGGGCAATTCAGGAAGGAGCCGATTATATTGGTGTAGGTCCGGTCTACGAAACGCCGACAAAAGCAGGCAAAACCCCAGTAGGATTAGAATATATTCGCCATGTGGCTAAAAATGTTTCCATTCCCTGGTTTGCGATCGGTGGCATAGACGTTAACAATGTGAATGAAGTGCTAAACGCAGGTGCGCAGAGAGTTGCAGTCGTAAGAGCGATCGTGCGAGCCGAGCAACCCACTTTAGTAACGCAGTATTTTTTAGCACAGCTCGCCCGCGTACAACCACGTACAACTCCATAAATAAAGACTCCATAAATAGGAGTTAATCGAGATTTATGACCGAACAAATTAGCTTACAAGTGAATGGAGAAACTCGTAATTGTGCTAATACTGCTCGACTTCCAGAGGCGCTAGAACAACTCGGTTTTAACCCGCGCTTGGTCGCAGTAGAATACAACGGCGAAATTTTGCACCGTCAATTTTGGGAGAATACGCAACTGCAAGCAGGCGATCGCCTAGAAGTCGTTACAATTGTTGGTGGCGGAGCAACAGTGACCAGTGACCAGTGACCAGTGACCAGCGATCGATGGTAATGTTAACCTCTGTCTCCTATCTTCTGTTTTCTAACTCCTCAGTTTTGACTTTTGACTTTTAACTTTTGACTTTCTCAAGTTTTAACTTTTGACTTTCTCAATGGACGCAACCATAACAGTCCAATCAAAACCTGCTATTAAACCAGCAAATTTTTGGGTCAATTTTTTGCCTCCTTGCTTATGGATGTTTGGGTTTTATTTCATTCCCCTAGCCATACTCCTCAGTTATGCTTTCATGCAGCACCAATATGTGGAAGTTATTCCTCGATTCACCTGGGAAAATTTTGCCCAAATCGTAACTAATTCTGGCTACCGCAATACAGTTATTCGTACTCTATACATTGCGATCGCTGTCACTATAATTGATACTTTATTAGCTTTTCCAGTTGCCTACTTTCTAACAAAGTATGCAGGAAAATATAAACAATTACTAACAATCTTAATTCTCTTGCCGCTGTGGTCTAGTTACCTCGTGCGCGTCTTTGCGTGGCGAATTATTTTAGGCTACAACGGCGTACTCAATAGCTTACTAATATCTCTAGGTATACTGTCCCAGCCTTCTTCTTTATTTCTCTACAATCAATTCTCAATGGTTGTCACTCTCTGCTACGTGTGGCTACCATTTACAATTTTACCTTTAGTAACCGCCTTTGAAAGATTGCCTAGCAACTTACTAGAAGCATCAGCAGATTTAGGAGGACATCCTTTATACACTTTTCGTAGAGTCACTTTTCCTCTAGTTTTGCCAGGATTTTTGGCGGGTTCGCTATCAGTATTCAGTTTGACAATGGGAGATTATATTACCCCTTCCTTAGTGGGTGGGGCAGGAGATATTATGATTGGAAATATTGTTGCCAATCAATTTGGTGTTGCTGACAATTGGCCCCTTGGTTCTGCTTTAGCAATGGTAGTATTGTTGCTAATATTTGGACTGATAGCGATCGTCTCCCGCCAAGGTGCTTTAGAAAACTTATGACATCAGTAGAAGACAGAAGTAAAGCCAAAAGTCAAAAGTCAAAAGTCAAAAGTCAAAATTCCCCGACTCCCGAAGTCAAAATTCCCCGACTCCCGTACGGGCGCAAAAAAACTTCGTACTAAATAGAGATTCTGTGTGAACCTGCCCCTACGACTCCCTAAATTGATTTTTGGCACAGTTACACTAATAATTTATTTATTCATGTATTTGCCCATCCTGACGATCGCTATTTTTAGCTTCAGTCAGGGGAGAGTGCTATCTCTACCAATTCAAGGGTGGACTCTGGATTGGTACGCCAAGGCTTTGCAGGACGAACAACTGCAAATAGGATTATTTAATAGTTTAAAAGTAGCGATCGCATCTTGTACTATTGCTGCAACTTTAGGAACTTTGGCAGCTTTAGCCATCCAGCGATATCAATTCTTTGGCAAAAACTTCTTCCGCGCCGCAGTCATCTTACCAATTGTTTTGCCTGGAATTGTCACGGGGGTAGCCATGCTCAGCTTCTTTTCAGCAATAGACCTACCTCTGGGATTAATGACTGTCATTATCGGTCATGCCACGTTTGGCTTTCCAGTCGTATTTAACACTGTCGCTGCCCGAATTGCTCGCCTACCCCGCAGTCTCGAAGAAGCCGCCGCCGATTTAGGTTCCCCCCCTTGGGAAGCGTTTTGGAAAGTGGTATTTCCTGGGTTACGTTCGGCTCTGATTTCAGCTACCTTACTTGCCTTTACCCTAAGTTTTGATGAGATCGTCGTGACAATCTTCCTCACGGGGCAGGATAATACACTACCAATGGAAATATGGGCGCGACTGCGTTTTGGTATGACCCCAGAAATTAACGCTACAGTAACACTAATTCTTTTATTTTCAGTCGGTTTGGTGCTGTTGAGCCAGTGGTTAGGGGTGAGGAGTGAGGAGTGAGGAGTCAGAAGTGGCTAGCAGCTGGTGGCTAGTGACTAGACAAAGATTCGAGCCACTAGTCACTAGTCACCAATAACTGAATAACTGAGGGGATTATGGAACAACATAAGATGATTATCGGCGGGGAAACGGTAGCAGCGGTGAGTGCTAACTGGGAAACGGTCATCGATCCTGCCACGGAAGAAGCGATCGCGGAAGTCCCACAAGCAGATTATGCTGATGTGAATAAAGCTGTAGAGGCTGCAAAACAAGCTTTTCCTTCATGGTCTAGCCTCTCTCCAGGCGAACGGAGTGCATTGCTGTATAAACTTGCCAATGCTTTAGAAGCAAAAGCAGAAACACTAGCACAAACTGAAAGCCTCAATGTCGGTAAACCAATAAAACTAGCAGCCAACGGCGATATTCCCTTTGCGATCGATAATATTCGCTACTTTGCCGCACAAGCCAGAGTCGTAGAGGGAATTGCATCTGGAGAGTTTGTTCCTGGCTACACTTCTGCTATCCGTCGCGAACCAATCGGTGTAGTTGCCTCCATTGCCCCTTGGAATTATCCAATCATGATGGCAGCATGGAAAATTGCCCCAGCAGTTGCAGCGGGTAATACCGTTGTGATTAAACCCGCACCCCAAACTCCTCTAACAACTATAATGCTGGCTCAAACAGCTTTAGAAGTCGGCTTTCCACCAGGCGTTATTAATGTCGTGACAGGTAAAGGTCCAGGGGTAGGGGAACCTCTGGTCAATCATGCCGACGTGCGCATGGTATCGTTTACTGGTTCTACCCGCACGGGTAAGCGGATTATGGAACTAGCAGCCCAGAAAGTGACGCGAGTGCATTTAGAATTAGGCGGAAAAGCTCCCTTTGTCGTGTTTGCTGATGCAGATATCGAAGCAGCAGCTAGAGGTGCAGTCGTTGGCGCTTACATTAATACAGGACAAGATTGTACGGCAGCCACGCGAATTTTAGTGGAACGCTCCCGCTATCATGATTTCTTATCGGCTTTTACCGAACTGTCGCAACAGATCCGCTTGGGAACGCCACAAGCAGAAACAACAGATATGGGTCCATTAATCTCATCTGACCAACGCCAACGGGTGCATGGATTTGTAGAAAGAGCCAAGGCAGATGGAATTACCGCGCACTTACCAGGCGGAATACCCGAAGGCAAGGGTTTTTTCTACCAACCAACAATATTTTGTCAGGCTGCCACTCAAAGTGAAATTATGCAAGAAGAGGTATTCGGTCCCGTCCTGGTAGTCAACTCGTTTGATTCTGAGGCAGAGGCGATCGCAGTTGCTAATGACGTGAAATACGGTTTGGCTGCCTCTGTGTGGACGAAAGACGCTGCTAAAGCATGGCGCGTTGCGAGTGCGCTACAATTTGGCACGGTATGGATTAACGACCATTTGCCCCTGGCTTCCGAAATGCCCCACGGTGGCTTTAAAGAGTCCGGCTTCGGCAAAGATCTCTCCCGTTACGCTTTTGATGAATATACAATTGCCAAACACGTTATGTTCGACCTCAGCGGGGCAGTCAAAAAACCCTGGCACTTTACAGTATTCGGCGATGCTTAATCAGTTATCAGTTATCAGTGAACAGGGTGTGGGGTGTGGGATGTGGGGTGTGGAGTTTGTGGTATTCTCTCCCTCAGCTCCCTCAGCTCCCATTCTTCGAGAAGGGCTTCGCCCTACAGCTTCCTCAGCTCTCTTCTCCCGACTCCCTCACCAATGGCAGCAGTCACCCTAGAAAACGTTTACAAAAGCTTTCCCGCTCGTCCTGGCGATCGCGCTGTAGTCCCAATGACAGCAGATCTACTCGCTCCGGTTGAGGTTACACCTGCAATGGAAGTTCCATCTAAGTCGCAGGTGGAGAAAGTACCAAAGCAAGCAGAAAATGTCGATGTCTTGCGCTCGATTAACCTCACCATTGAGGATGGCGAGTTTATGGTGCTGGTTGGACCTTCAGGCTGCGGTAAAAGTACGCTGTTGCGCTCGATCGCAGGGTTAGAAGAATTAAGTTCGGGCAACATCTGGGTTGGCGATCGTTTGGTCAACCAACTCCCGCCTAAAGCACGAGACATCGCGATGGTGTTTCAAAATTACGCTCTCTATCCCCATATGTCGGTGTATGACAATATTGCTTTTGGACTGCGGCGTACCAAAACTGGGGGAGCCGAGGGAGCAGGGGAGACAAGAGTTCCGCTTCAGATCCAAAATTTCTTAGTGGGGATGACCAGTCGATTGCCGAAAGGACTGCGTTACATGACTGCAAGAGAACGGGCGATCGACCAGCGAGTTAGAAGTGTTGCGGCATTGTTACAAATCGAATCGTTTTTGCAGCGCTTGCCAAAACAGCTATCGGGGGGGCAAAAGCAAAGGGTAGCTCTCGGTAGAGCGATCGCCCGCAACCCCCAAGTCTTTTTGATGGACGAACCCCTGTCCAATCTAGATGCAAAATTACGAGCAGAAACCCGCGCTCAAATTGTCAAACTGCAACGCCAGTTGGGAACGACAACAATCTACGTCACCCACGATCAAACAGAAGCAATGACAATGGGCGATCGCATTGCTGTGATGCACCAAGGACAAATCGAGCAAGTCGCTCGTCCGCTAGAGCTTTACAATCACCCCGCGACTAAGTTTGTGGCTGAATTCATCGGTTCGCCACCCATGAACTTTCTCTCAGTTCAGTTTCAAGCTTCGGCGATCGTTCATCCCCTATTTCGTCTCAATCTCCCTGAAGTTTGGGCATCTGCTTTACAGAAGTACGATGGACGAGATTTAATTTTGGGCATTCGACCAGAACACCTAAATTTGAGTAGCGCCGCACCTCATAATCTTCCGGTACAAGTCGAGCTAGTGGAAGCTTTGGGTAACGAAACCTACCTCTTTGTCACCACTACGGCTGCGGCTAATGCTACTCCTACTCCCTTACAAGTCCGTATTCCACCAGATCGGACGGTGAGCATCGGCGAACAATTGTGGCTATCGCTTCACCCAGAAAAAATTCACTTTTTCGATCCAGCAACTAATTTGGCAGTTAATTGGGAGTAGTGAGTGGCTAGTGGCTGGTGGAACCAGTGGCTTGACTTTTTGCTAGTCACTAGCCACTAGCCACTAATCACTGATAACTGACAACTACCTATCTCCTCCTTAAGATAGAGCGCAGCAGAATCTTGATTTTTTACATTAATTTACATATTCTGTTGTAATTCTTAATGAGTCAGGGCTAACTGGAGATAGAAGTATGCAAGATACTACAAAACTTGCCACTACAGTGATGGAAGATCGCAATGCGTGGCGCTGGGGTTTCACCCCTCAAGCAGAACTCTGGAATGGTCGCTTGGCAATGGTAGGCTTTTTCATCGCCTTATTTCTTTACCGATAGTGTGAGGCTAGGCAACCACTCTTTTTTGGTTAGCGAATGTTCTAGCTGTTGTAGAGTGGGCATCTTGCCTGTGTGGAGTGGGCATCTTGCCTGTGTGGAGTGGGCATCTTGCCCGCGCTAGCTGATTTTTTTGATTTTGGTTCGATCTTCTTTGCTTCAGTCCGACTTTTTGCCAATAATTTTCATTTAAGCTGTTGCATCTCCATCAACTAATTGTTATATTAGTTTACATAACTAAGTAAAGAGTTACATTTTTCTGACTGAAGTACCAATTTAGGAGCATCAATCATGCAAGACACAACTAAAGTTACGACACCAATCATTGACGATCGCAACGCATGGCGTTGGGGCTTCACACCACAAGCTGAAATTTGGAACGGTCGTTTGGCAATGATCGGTTTTCTAGCAGCTGTTGCGATCGAACTATTCTCAGGTCAAGGTTTCCTTCACTTCTGGGGAATTCTGTAAATCGGTGATATCGACTTTAGAGCAACAAAAAGACTTGGAAACAGGCATTCCCAAGTCTTTTTTTGTGTGAAGATAATCCACAACTATCTTCACACCGATCGTGCATTTTTCTCTTCAAAACCAGAAGTTAGTCTAGATACATCTAAAAATCTTTAATTCCGACTTCTGACTTCTGACTTCCGACTTCATCTAATATATTCTTTCAGCACGCTATTACGGTTGGGATGGCGAAGTTTACGTAAAGCTTTTGCTTCGATTTGACGGATTCTTTCGCGAGTCACGTTAAAGATCTGACCTATCTCTTCTAGCGTTTTCATTCGACCGTCATCTAAGCCATAGCGCAAACGCAACACGTCTCTTTCCCGTGGGCTGAGACTATCCAAAACTTTTTCTAAGTCTTCGCGCAATAAATTCTTAGAAACCTGATCTTCTGGCGTTTCTCCATCCGACTCAATAAAATCGCCCAGTCGGGAATCTTCTTCCTTACCGATGGGCGTTTCTAATGAAATTGGTAGCTGGGCTGATTTAGCAATAAACCGCAGCTTTTCGATTGTCATTTCCATGCGGGTAGCAATTTCCTCTTCGGTTGGCTTGCGACCCATTTCTTGCGATAGCAATTTAGTGGTTTTCTTAATGCGAGAAATAGTTTCGTAGAGGTGGACTGGTAGGCGAATAGTACGAGATTGATCGGCAATAGCGCGAGTAATTGCTTGGCGAATCCACCATGTAGCGTAGGTAGAAAACTTATAGCCTTTTTCGTGGTCGAACTTCTCAGCTGCCCGAATCAAACCTAAAGAACCTTCCTGAATCAAGTCTTGGAACGACAGCCCGCGATTCATATATTTTTTAGCGATCGAAACCACTAGACGCAGGTTTGACTGCACCATCTTGTCCTTAGCCCGTCGTCCGACATGCAAGCGATAGCGAAATGCAGGTAAATTCTGCTTAACTGCTTCCGCCCATTCACTGTCTTGCGGTTCGCGATCTAATCGGTCGGATAGCTTTTCTCGAATTCTCTCTAGCTCTAGTAAATCAGCAATTTTTCGCGCTAATTCAATCTCTTCGTCTGCCCGTAGGAGGCGAATTCTACCAATTTCTTGTAAGTAAAGGCGAATCGAGTCTTCAGTATATTGTTTTTTCTTTGTTTGCGCCCGCCGACGGGTTTTTCCACCTTTCCCAGGCTTAGCGTCATCCTCGTCAGGCTGAACTTCTAAAAATCCGTCACTATCATCTACTTCTAAGCTTTGTAACTCTTCTGCTTCTTCTAATGAAAAGTCAAAATCGCGCTCGAAATCAGACTGGCGAGCCATTTGGGGTTCAGACTGTTGAATATTTTCGAGTAGTACGTTGTTAGCCTGGTTCATGCCGCGTTCCTCATGCTCCTTGATTCAACAAACATTTAGTCACTTAAAAATTGCTCTCATTGCATCAGCTAGCGACTGGCTGCAAAGAGATTCTCTGTCGGGAAGATTCATGGGCAGATCCGAACGATATGGTGGTAGGATTCTTGCCTGAAAACATACTTTGAGATTAACCGATTGGTCTAAAATAAGCTCTGCTCAATTTAATAGACATAGCCTTGGATAGATGCACCAATAGCTATTTATCTCTTAGGTAATGAAGACCGTTCCGATTGTAGCCTGTTTCACAAAATTTGGGCAGATTTAGTGTTCTAATTTTGAAGTCAGAAGGTCAAGACAAGTTCAATTGTTTCCCAATTTGTATTTACACCTACGAATTACATCTTAAATTTGTCTTCCGCAATCTGGAGAAAAATCGCGTAGATCTACCCAGGTTGCAGAGTGCAAATTGATGGTGAAGTGTAATGCTTAGTAGTGTAAGACAACAGGAGCAGAGCGTTTTTTGCCATTGCGTGTTTTGCGAGGAAAAATAGTCTAGACCACCTATTCAGCCTTGTTTAGTCGTTCATGTGTCCTCTAAGCGGGATTGAAAATAGTAGTACCAGTAACTCTGCACTGCTGCGAAAATAGGTTTTGGCATTTTTCAAAACATCAAACTTCCTAACTTAGTGCAAATGTTCTAATCTCGATTGAGATGCGATTGATTCGATCGTCAATCATAATCACAAGTTAACCGAGGTTGTACGGATATTTCAACCTACGTGTTCTTGACAAACTAATAAACTTTTCTCTGTCATTGTAATTAATACTGAAGGCAGATGACAGCTCCCCTCACGAGAAATTCACTAAATTTGTGTCAAAAAAAGCGATCGCCACTAGTCAAAGAAGGCAAAAAACCTTGATTCGTAAGGGATAGAGATTGTTGCCACAAGGTATCGATCGTGACAAATTCGTAACCCAAGCTTAACAATTGAGGAATTAAGAGAGCAGCAACATCGGCAACATCTGCACCACCACAAGCACCATCATGCAGTACGATCAGCGAACCGTTTTGGACTTGCTGCATGACTCGTTGGACGACAACAGCCACCCCAGGACGAACCCAATCTTCAGGAACCACACTCCACATTACGGGTCTGTAGTCCCATTGATGTAACAAATTTAAGGTTTGAGGTGTAAATAAACCATTTGGCGGACGGACATCACGCACGCGAGCAGTAGGCAAGTCACAAGCAGTCGCGATCGCCTCTTGGGTAGCTACCAGGCTGTGTTGCAATTCGGTAGGTGTCAGCATGGGAAAAGAGCGATGGTCGTAGCCGTGATTACCGATCCAATGTCCTCGTTGGTAAATTGCTTTGGCAAGCTCGGGAGAGCGTCGAACGCAAGCACCCAGCCAAAAAAAACTAGCAGGGATAGCATAGCGGTCTAAAACTTCTAGTAACTTAGGCGTATGGGAAGGATGGGGACCGTCATCGAAAGTCAAAGCAATCGAGCGGGCGCGATCGTGTCCAGACCACAAGCAACTAGGAAACGACGGCTTGAGAATTCGATACATTAGGGGTAAGAAGGGAGCTAGCTGCATTAACTGGGGAGTAAGGAGTAGGGAAAGTTAAAAGTCAAAAGTTAAAAGTTAAAATTTCCAGACTCGCTGATAACTGATAACTGATAACTGATGAGCAATTCTTGGTATGGACTGATGGTAGTGGGGGGTGCGATCGCGATCGCCCTAAGTGGTTGTTCTAATTTAACAATTGACCAATACGAAGCTACTGCAAAAACAATTTACACTTGGCAAGTCAAATACGCCATCGACCTTAATAACAAATCACCTCGATTTGAAACTTTTGCTTCCACGTCCTTAATCAATCGTAATGGAATTAAACCAATGGGTGCGGTGACTGGTCCCGACGATCGAGGATTGTGGTGGGCGGCTCTACCACCACGCCCTACAGTAGACGAGGTAGAACAAAGAAAGAAATCGGGCGAACGGGCGAGTACTCCAGAGTTAATCAAATCTGTGGAGTATCAGTTTAGTTATCCCCAAGGCGATCGCCAAGTCACTTTACCGACGAATTATCAGGTCTATCGCCAAGTGGTCAAAGCTTACCCTACGCGCACGCCCTTAAAACTGACTTTGGGAGTCACCGATAAATCAGTAGAAAAAGCAGAACCCGTGAATCAGTGACCAGTGACCAGTTATCAGTGGCGGGTGGCTAGCTACTTGCAAATGACCAATGACCAATGACCAATAACAAATTATGTTTTTACCACCTGGATTTGAACAGCGCTCTGTGATGACCTCACTAGGCAGAATGGTTTACTATACCGATGCTGGAGAGCCTTGGCTGCAAGATAGAGCTGATAATGCTGAGAAACCAACTTTAGTTTTCATACATGGTTTTGGTGGCGGATCTTCAGCTTACGAATGGTCGAAGGTTTATCCAGCTTTTGCTGCGGAGTATCGCATTGTAGCGCCCGATTTGATTGGCTGGGGGCGCTCTGAGCATCCAGCACGGAGTTATCGCGTTGAAGACTATCTCACGACGATCGCGGAATTTTTAGAACAGACTTGTCAGGGTGCGGTAACAGTTATTGCTTCCTCCCTGACAGCGGCGATGGTTGTTAGGGTAGCGATCGCTCGTCCAGAATTATTTCAGTCGTTAATTTTGACCACACCTGCCGGACTATCTGATTTTGGCGAAAACTATTCCCGTAGTTTCTTTGCTCAAATCGTCAGCGTTCCCATTCTCGATCGCCTACTCTACAGCACGGGGGTTGCTACGAGTAATGGGATTCGTAGTTTCTTAGAACAGCGCCAGTTTGCCCAACCCAACCGTATTTATGAAGAAATAGTCGCTGCTTACCTCGAATCTGCGACTCAACCAAACGCTGAGTACGCTGCCTTATCTTTTGTCCGTGGCGACTTGTGCTTCGACTTATCTCTCTATATTCCCCAACTGACTGTTCCTACAGCCATCATCTGGGGACAAAAATCTGAATTCACTTCCCCAGAAATCGGACAGCGATTTGCCCAGATCAATCCTCAAGCAATTAAAATTTTTCAAAAATTACCAGAAGTCGGCTTGACACCCCAGCTAGAACTTCCAGCCGTGACAATCGGACTGATTCGGCAATTTTTACCTTCCTTATCTAGCTCTGTAGCTGCTGTTGTATAAACTCTTTACGGAGGCAAATTCTTGCGTCTCCACTCTCAATTCCGAATTCCGAATTCCGTAGCTTGCTTCCCCGCAGGGGTATTCCGAATTCTCATTCATCCTTTTTCTGGAAATCTTAGAGCGATGACACCACCAGTAAAATCATAGTTAAAGCCTTCTAGCTGAGCAGGAATGCCAATTTTAAGTTTGCTGTTACCAATAACTGGACCATTTTTGGTTAATTGAGCGTTGCCTTCTAAAGTGACGACCATATCCATAATGTATTGATTTTCGCGTGGATCGGGCAAAACTTTCACGGAGCCATCAGGTTGAGGTACGAGGGTGGTTCTCGGTAGTTGTTTAACAGCTTTCACGCCTACCTGACCGTAAGGCTGATTGCGGATAATGATGTTGGTTTTTCCACCTGGCTTTAGTCCCTGCTCAAATAGCTGTTGCGGATCGCGCACGCTCAAACCCCGCACGATCACGTCAATTTCTACAGGTTTGGTAGTCACGCCAATTTGCGCTCCAGAAGTGCCAGGGAAGAAAAAGATCCCCACCACTACCAAGAAGATGACTAAGGCTGCTCCGATGTCGAGGAGACTGACTTTACCAAATAAACGCCCTTGGGAATCTAAAATTTTCATACTTAAGGGAAGAGACGAGGGAACAAGGGAAACAAGTCAAAAGTCAAAAGTCAAAAGTCAAAATTAACTGGTTGCTGGTCGCTAGTCAATGAAAGGGTAGCACGATTCTACTG
>NZ_PYCI01000249.1:0-3014 GCF_003015105.1 Chroococcidiopsis sp. CCALA 051
GATCGCTTGCAATTAACGGTTGTCTCTAACCATCTTCACGGCGTGACGGCAGAAGAAATTGTGTCTCCAGAGAAAGCAACTGTATTGGCAGCAGTGAAGGTAATTGGGCAAGAATATCCCAATATTAATTGTCGCAGTATTGATGTGATGATTTCTGATGCGGCAAGGCAACAGGAGCAGCTGGTGGAGCGGCTGTTGGGGGAGTTAATCCCAAGTCAAGCAGAAGATTTGGTGTCACGCATTAGCCGAAGGCGAAGCGAAGCGTTAGGCGCAAAGGCGCAAAGGGCGCTTAAGGTAAATGCGTCTGCTGATGTGGCGATCGCTTATCGAAAGGGGCAGCATTGGGTACAGACTTTTGAACCAGTCTGCTTACCGGAACCGAGCGACAAGATAGCCAAACTCAGAACGGGGGGAGTGTATCTGATTACGGGTGGACTCGGCAATATTGGATTGGTGTTGGCGGAGTATTTAGCTGGGAGTGTCAAGGCGAAGTTGATTCTCACGGGGCGAGCGGCTTTTCCGGTGAGAGATGAGTGGGAATCATGGCTGGCGACTCACGATGAAGATGATGAGATAAGTGGCAAAATTCGGAAACTCCAACGCTTAGAGGCACTAGGCGCACGGGTGATGGTAGCGGCTGCTGATGTGGCTGACATCCAACAAATGCAAGCTGTCATAGAGCGGGCAGAGTCACAATTCGGTCGGTTGAATGGTGTGATTCATGCTGCTGGAATTACTGAAGGCAATTCATTTTCTACGCTCGATCGCATCAGTAAAAGTAATTGCGAACAACAGTTTCAACCAAAGATATATGGACTATTAGTTTTAGAAAAAGTCTTGCAAGGTAGAGAGCTGGATTTTTGTGTGTTAATGTCTTCCTTAGCATCAGTTTTAGGTGGTTTGGGATATACTCCTTATGCGGCAGCTAACCTATTTATAGATGCTTTTGTGCGTCAGCATAATCAGAGATATTCTGATTCTTGGATGAGTGTCAATTGGGATGGTTGGCAATTTAAAGAAGAGCAGAAAAATACAAATACTAGTTCAAGTTTGATAGAGTTTGCGATAAAATCGACAGAGGGTATAGAGGTATTTCAGCGAATATTGTCTTGGAATCAACACGAACAAATCGTAGTTTCGACTGGGAATCTGCAATCTAGGCTTGAGCAATGGATTAATCCCGATCGCTTACAAGTTAGAGATACTTCAAACACCAAGACCTCATCCTCGCTTCACTCGAAACCAAATTTACAGAGTGCTTATGTCGCTCCTAGAAATGCGATCGAACAGAAATTGGCGAAAATTTGGCAAGAGCTTTTAGGATTCGAGCAAATAGGAATTCACGATAACTTTTTCGACCTGGGCGGCGATTCTCTCCTCACAGTTCAAGTTCGGAGTAAATTACAAACAACATTCGATCGCGACATTTCACTAACTGACTTGTTTGAGTATCCAACCATAAATGCTTTGGCACAATTGCTCGATCGCGAACAATGCGAACGAGTTGAGAAATCCGATTTTCAGCAAGTTCATAGCCGTGCCAAAAAGCAAAAGGAAGTCATGGAAGGACAAACGCAATTAATGAAGTTGAGACGAAAGAGCCATGAATAGCGAAGAAACTGACAATTCCTTAAAAGGTATAGCTGTAATCGGTATGGCTGGCTCTTTTCCAGGAGCTAAAAGCGTTGATGAGTTTTGGCAGAATATTTGTGCTGGACGAGAATCGATTTCAATTTTTACCGATGAGGAATTGATTGATTCAGGCATAGATCCAGTGTTATTGAGCGATCGCAATTATGTCAAAGCTGGGGCTGTGTTGGAAGATATCGACATGTTTGACGCGCAATTTTTCGGCTTCACGCGCAGGGAAGCGGAAGTCCTCGATCCACAGCACCGTCTGTTTTTAGAATGTGCTTGGACAGCGCTAGAACATGCGGGTTACAATCCCGTAGGAGAAAAAGGGTTAACTGGCGTTTATGCTGGGAGCAATTTGAGCAGCTACTTGCTGAACAATTTGTTACTTAACCGCGATCTGATGAAATCGTTAGATTTAGAAATTATTGGCATTGGTAACGACAAAGACTATATACCGACACGAATTTCTTATAAGTTGAATTTGAAGGGACCGAGCCTCAACGTCAGCACGGCTTGTTCCACGTCATTAGTAGCAGTTCATCTAGCTTGCCGAGGATTGCTAGGTTACGAGTGCGACATTGCTTTGGCTGGTGGCATTACAATTCAGGTTCCCCAAAAAACAGGTTACTTTTATCAATCAGGCGGAATGAATTCTCCTGACGGACATTGCCGCGCTTTTGATGCTCAAGCTCAAGGCACAATTTTCGGCAACGGACTGGGGATTGTCGTCCTGAAGCGATTAGAGGATGCTGTCGTTGATGGTGACTGCATTCACGCCGTCATCAAAGGCTCGGCAATTAATAACGATGGGGCTGTCAAAGTTGGCTATACGGCTCCTAGCGTCGATGGACAAGCAGCCGCGATCGCCGAGGCTCAGGCGATCGCCGAGTTCGATCCCGAAACTATCACTTATATTGCGGCTCATGGAACTGGTACGCCTCTGGGCGATCCGATTGAAATTAGGGCGCTGAATAAAGTGTTTCGTGCTAGTACCCAAAAGAAAAACTTTTGCGCGATCGGTTCGCTCAAAACTCATGTCGGACATCTCAATTCAGCAGCGGGTATTGCGAGTTTGATTGAAACAGTTTTGGCACTGAAATACAAGCAGATTCCGCCTAGTCTACATTTTGAACAGCCTAATCCAGAAATTGACTTCGCTAACAGTCCTTTCTACGTCAACACTCAGCTACAGGAATGGAAGGCAAACGGCACTCCTCGCCGCGCTGGAGTCAGTTCCTTTGGCATTGGTGGCACGAATGCCCACGTCGTTGTGGAAGAAGCACCTGGAGAAAGTCAAAAGTCAAAAGTTAAAAGTCAAAATTGCCAGGATACAGGTGAACGTCCATGTCACTTGCTGTGTTTGTCGGCGAAAACTGCAA
>NZ_PYCI01000025.1:0-58215 GCF_003015105.1 Chroococcidiopsis sp. CCALA 051
TTAATACTTCCACATTACCGCGATCGACAAATCGACTTTGCCTTTTAACTGGAGGTCTGACAAAACCCATTGTCTCAAAAGACTCCCACTGCATTGTCGGCAGAGATAAATCTAAGTTGAAAGCTTCATTTAATCGCTGACAAGCTCCTTCAATAATTGGCTTTGTTTCTTGTTCTAGAAGATCTAATAGGCTTTGACGCGCCTGTTCGATTTCTTGACTCGTGCGATCGCGAACGCTGCTTAATAAACTATCTGCCCTCTGTTTAACATAAGTGACTGCCTGATCGACAAACTCTTCTGCTACTTCGGGACTCTCAAATTCAAATAAACCAGAAGTTTTAAACTCAACTTGCGATTTAAGGCGTGACGATACCCACTTAGGAAAAAGTTCAAAGTCACCAATATTAGTTAAGAAAAGTTCCCGCGCTCTCATATCCATCTTTTTAATTAAGTCAGCCCGTTGGTACTCTTCTTTGGCAAAGAAAATTTCTAAATTCACAGTTGCTTCTTTTTTCAGCACTTGCAAAAGTTCGTGGAGATTTTGATGCAGTTGAGATTTGATCGAATCGACATCCTTGAGGCGGCTGCGACACAATTCAAGGCGATGCAAATCGGCTTCTAGCGCATATAACTCTAACTGCAATTTCTCTGCGTCTTGACAAATGGCACTACTGCGGAGCTTGACTTCATCCCTTAGTTGTACCAAACGACTGCGACCGAGATTAAGGGCAGATTTCAAACACTTAGGTGCAGCGCGCTCCATCAATGCTTTTACAGCTTTTTCTAAGAATGGCTCAAATCCAGATTTGTTCCATAATTTTTGAGCTTTTTTCCGAATTTCTTCCGAGGTAACTTCTGCTAGTTCTTCTTCCCAATCAATCCCGAAGACTTCTTGAGCTAATACCCGTGCTGCGGGGATCTCACTCAGAGTAAGCTCGGGGTGCTGCTCTAGTTCGTGGGTAAAGTGAGCGGCAGAAAATGCCCTTCTAGCTGAGACTTCAAAGACTTGGTTCGTGTCGTCATCGCCAATGCCAAATTCCGCTGCGATAAATTGGCGCAACTGTTCTGAAGTCATGTCGCCTTCGCGCCGTTGATCGACTTTGTTGACCAAGATATACAGGTTATCTTTACCCCGTAGATCGATAACTCTTTGTACGTCCCGTTTTACCTGTTCGGCTGCTTCTGTTTTCAACTGGGTGAAGTCTAGTACGATCAATACCATCGAACTTTGCTTGAGTTGTTCGGCGACTACTGTAGCAAGTTTGAGATTTTCTCCCGCTTCGTTGGGTCCAGGGGTATCGACAATAACCAAATTGCCTAGTAGATCTGGCTTATTATTAGCTGTATCCGCTGGAGATAGGCTGCGCGATCGCCCCATTGGAACCTGAATGCAGGGAACTTCTGTAAGCTTTCCCAAGGGGTCTGTAGATGGGTCAATGGTATTGCAAAGGCGAACGATATCGTTCAAACTCATCAATACCTGAATAATTTCCTCTCGTCCAGAGGTTATTTCTTGCAACTGTAGACTTGTGGGGTCTTGAATTTTGGGCAGCAAATCTTGTAAATGAGGATATTGCGCGATCTTGTCTTGGATGCGCTGCATTCCCAAAGTTTGAATCTTTGTTTGTAAAGCCTGAAGCGTCTGTTGATAAACAGAAATAATTTCGGGACTCAGGGTTAAGGTTGGCTGAGTCAAATCCGGGTTAAAAATAATTTGTGTTGGTAGGGTTGTCATTGCTGCATTGCGACTAGGAAGAATTTCCTGTCCGGCAATGGCGTTGATAATTGTGGACTTACCAGCCTTCATCGGCGCAACGATCGCCATCATTAGCTCTAATTTTTCCACATTGTGAGATACACTCAAGACCTCTTGCTGAAAGTCTTTGTACTTATCACTAGAACTATCAGTGCTGAGAGCGCTGGCGGCGTTATCCATCAAGAAACTAATTTCCTTGAATAAAGCGATCGCTTCTTGTTGCAAATTTTGTACGTTAGGCTGAGGCGCTGGAACAATCATTGCCTGTTATCTCGCAAAATGGTAAGTCCACTTGCGTTGATTTTGGCTTAACAATTTTCTAATCACTTCAGTAAATATACGAATTGCGCGATCGCGCCTTTTTTGATACGCAAAATGTAAGAAGGGACGCACAGCTGTGCGCCCCTTCTTATCTATGTTCTAAATGATAGTTTTACTAACTGCTCATTTCCCGCACGATCCGCATTGTCTCGACACTGACAGTACAAACTCTTTGCAGTAACGCGATCGCTTGCTCTTTATAATTGGCAAAGCGATAAGTATGGAATTTGGCAGCTACAGTTGCATCTTTAGGTTTCTTCTCTTTATATTGCTCTAACACCCACTCTAAAGCTGAGTGGTTTCCTAACATATATTCCCAAGCAGATGTAGGAATGCCTTCTAAGGTTGTCACCGTATCTATAATAATTCTGCCTCGATCTCGATCTGCTTTCAGTTTCACCTTCATAGCGCTGCATGTTGGGAGATCGATGCGCTGGAGAGGGTGGAGTGCTACAGTTTCATAATGAATATGTAATTTCAACAACTGTTGACCCCAATTCACCCACTGCCAAAAGTTATTGTAGAAAGGTAGGCGAGGAAAGTCTCTGTTTAAATTCTGCTGATATTTTGCGCGATAAGCCGGATAGTGTAGAACGGCATAGGTATAGTGAAAAATATCCAATTTGGTAATTGTAGAGACGTTACATCTAACGTCTCTACAATAATAATTTTGAAATTGCTCTAGTCCCCAATCTGTAATATTATCAACGCGATCGCCATTTTCATCGTAGCAATATAAAGGAAGGCATTGCGAATCACCGATCAGATGATAATCTGGAATGCGATCGCTAGCTAAAGTCATGAATGATTTAGTCGAACCAGGTGCAGTAAAACCAATCAGCAAATTTTGACAGTTCCGATCAAATACTTGCCCTAGTTGATATTGCATCTCATTCACCTCTGGACTAAAATACAATTTTTTAGTCACAAATGGTCTATACAAACAGTCTCGAATATTGTTAGTTTTAAATTGATAGCTTATTCCTCGATTTAGATACCGTTTTAATCTCCTCGTCCATTTGATAGTGCGATCGAGATTTTCCCGTGTGTTTCGGTTATCAACTGCTTGATTATAAATACCAATGAAGTACCTAACTTTTGATTCTAGCGCCGTTTCTGATTCGGCATAAACCCATTCATCTCTAGCAGTAATAACCCCAAGGGTAAACAATTTAAAGATTGCTCTTGCTTCTCGTCGATCTTTACTAAACTTAGTGTCGCGATCTGCAACAGGTATGAGAGCATAAAAATCATTGTCTACTCGATCGAGCCAATTATTATTTGCATCTGGTACGATCTGCTCGAATTGAATTTCTAAAAACTTGCGTTCGGCTAGATAAATATTTTTCTCTTTTGTAGTAGCATAGTCAGGGAGAGCGTGGTAATAAATTTGACAATTGCGATCGCCTTCTTTTCTAACTAGAAAATAGACGGCAATTCCCACACGAATTTTATCATTAAATATATTACCTCCTTCTCGATGCCTGCGATCGCCACTCGTTCGAGCGTTTCCTTTAAGATTAATAATATAAATTTCGTTGAATTCTTCAGTAATAACTTTTCTTAAACCATCGTAAGTCCGAGCATCAATAAAAGAATTATTAGAAACAAAAGCGATAATACCATTTTTACCCAAGCGATCGGATGCCCAACGCAGAAATCTAGCGTATAGATCGTATGCTTTTGTTTTCCGCGCTTGGCTATTTCTAATATAAGTCTCTTTCACGCGGCGATCGATCGTGGGATAACTAATGTTGCGATCGCTATGATATGGAGGATTGCCAATAATTACAGAAATGGTACGATTATTTTGGCGTTGAATGCGTTCGTTGTTTTCTATACTTAAGCTAAATAAATCTTCTTGTTTACCTTCTTGAAAAAAGGCATGTTCTAGAGTATCGACAAAACAAATGTTTTTAAATTCTTCATACCTACTCATTTTTTGCTTGTAAGTAAATTCAATATTCAGATTAGCTATGTGATAAGGTAAAATTGCAATCTCGTTACAAAAAATTTCGTTTTTATACTTATATGTCAGTTTGTTTTTTGGTAAATATTCAATTAGTTCAGTGATAAACGTTCCCGTACCAGTTGCAGGATCGAGAATTTCAATATTTTTTGAAGCTAATTTCTTGTGGAAATGCCGTTCTAGTAAATAATCTACGCTTTCGATGATAAAGCGAACCACCTCATTCGGTGTATAAACAATCCCCAAGCGATCTGCTGCTTGAGGATTATATGCTTGATAAAAGTTTTCATAAATAGCTTTTAAAAACTTTTGTTTTTCAGAATGGTTGTAGATATTAGTAGCAGTTTTTCTAATCACACCATAGTAACGTTCGATAGTACTCAGTAAATTGTTTTTTGTACTACTAGTAAAAAAAGTATTTAAAGCTCGTTGTAATTCGCGAGCAATACTATTTTCCCGATAATATTGAGATTCATTAAACATACTGCTAAAAATATCTTCTGTTAAAATATGCTGAATCATCATTTCCCGAATATCTAATAAAGTAATGTCAGGATTAATTGATTCTTTGCAAATTTCCCAAATTTGATGTTTTGCCCTTTGAAATTCTGGATTGCTAGCGCTTTGTTGTTCCAACATATCTCTTAGTGTATTGAGAATTGTTGGTAAGTCTTGCTTGAACGTCTCAATAGCAGCGCAAAAATCTCTAACCTCTGGAGGAACATAGTTGAGAAAACGATTGAGAATTTGCTCTAGTGCGTCTCCATCTTGCATGGAAACGCGCATAACTTCAGTTCCAGCTTGAATTAAAACTGCTGTTTGCGAGTCTTCAAATAAAATATTGCTATCTGGGTAACCTTGGGATAGTTTATTTTCAATTGCTCGATCTAAATTATTAGCCTCTCTATTCCAATAACCCCAATTTAGGCGCAGAGCATCTTTAACTGTACCGTTAGGATAAATAACTCTACCAACTCTAGTTTGATAATCTAATTCTAGAATTAGTTGAAAATCTTGACTCTCACAGTATTCATGTAATAGTTTTTGAAAAGCAATTCTGAGAGAATCTGGCTGAAACGTTTCTTCAGAGCGGATAATTCTTGCTCTTTCTGCTTGATATTGACTAATTAGAACTTTTGACACAAAGCCAAAGACTTTAATAGAACTCGTTGAGTTCAAGTCTGGCTCAGGCAAAATTCAAGCGCTTCAGTGAAATTTAGGGTTTCTTATTTTCAGCGCTTCTACAGATTTCTTATTGAATTTTTACGAGGAATTATTGTTATTTTTATGATGGAATTTTGCTGAAATATCGGATTTGGAAAAAATGTATATCTGCTATTAATAACTTTATAAAAGTAAGATTAGATATATAAAAAATTTAAAAAGTATGATGTGGAAAGTGTGAAGTCAAGTTTTTAGTTCGTCCAAATTTTGAGGGTATTGGTAATATATGGTGGGATGAAATTGCGTGTATGAAACTGGTAGGGGCGCACAGCTGTGCGCCCCTGCAAATTATGTATTTCATGCGATTTGAAAACGGTTATGAGATCCCCCTAAATCCCCCTTCAAAAGGGGGACTTGGAGATCCCCCTAAATCCCCCTTCAAAAGGGGGACTTTGAGAATTCTTTTAACCACCGATTCCTAAGCGTCCTGCTAATGCGGGTGTAAGAGGTAAGAGGGTAGCTATCATCAAAAACAGCGCTAACAAACCTAAAGCGGCTCTAGCATCATTTGGTTCTGTTAACTCATTCAGGCTAGGGCGCTCTAAATCTCGTTGCAAGAAAAGGATAACAACTGCCCAGTATAAAGCTAACGGATTAGCTAAAGATGCGATCGCCAAAACGATAACCGTTGCAAAAGTCGTGCGTCCGGCGGTTTTGCGTCCGTAAATTGCTTGTACGACTCGCCCGCCATCTAACTGTCCGGCTGGCATCAGATTCAGCGCTGTAATTACCAACCCTAACCAGCCGATAATTGTCAGCGGGTGAACGTCTACCAAAGCTTGGTTGACGGCAGAACCTAACACAACTTTAGATAAGGCTCCGACTAAAATTGAGCCTTGAAAAAATTGTGACGGGACTTGATACATACTGCCAGGATGCGAGAGGATTAAACCCGCAAACAGCATGAGTAAGGAAACAACACCCCCAGCTACGGGACCAGCTATAGCAATATCAAATAAGGCTGTGCGGTTAGCTAGCAGCGATTCAATCCGCGTAATTGCTCCAAATGCTCCAATTTGCAGCGTTGGCAGGAAGAAGGGAGGACTGAGGCGAACTTGGTAGCGCTGGGCTAATACTCGATGTCCGATTTCGTGGGCGGCTAAAACAGCCAGAATTCCCAATGCAATTGGCAAAGCTTCGGGGAAACGACCTGGAATTGTAAAGAAGTCGAATCCTTGCAGAATACCAGCAGTTTCTAAACTTGTGGCAATGGTAGCAAGAAACAGGACTAGCGCGAAAATTTTTTGTCCTACGGTTGAGGAACGAGGGTCGTTGCGGCTAGGAAGGACGATGACGACTGGTCTACCATCGACATTTTCCACTAAAAATAAGCGATAGCGAGGTTTCTCTGGAGCCGTTTCACTCGCTCCCATGCGTTCTTGCAAAGTTGTATTGAGGCGATTGTAAACTGCTTCTGGTTCTCCGCGTAGGTTGCCTTTGAAAATTACGCCATCTTGATAGGGAATTGACTCTGTAGCAAAAAACGTGTCGATGCCAAAAATACCGCGAATCGCGGTCAGGTCTTCATCTGGGATGGGCATTACCTCCGGCTTATTCAGTATTTCTACTGCCTTAACCGAACCATCATCTGCTGCATTTGGTTCTGGGGTTGTCGAGTTACCTGCCAGCTTTTCTGTAGCTTTGGCGCGGAGAATGGCATCTTGTCCAGCGGCGCGGAGGCGATTGCCGAGAAAGACATATATAGCTGTCGAAGCGACGATTAACAGCAACACTCCCGCCAAATTGAGATAAATTCCGGTGGCGAATAAGCCAAAGAATAGCAGCCAGGGAGAAATCAGCACTACTGACTGTAACCAGGCGAGGATACCGAGTTTGCCAAATTTCCTCGCCCTGATAAAGCCCCAACCCAAGATACCGAGTGCAACCAAGACAACGGTGAGGATGATGGGGGTTTCTGATGCCGGAGTAAACATTGTGGATTGCGATCGCAGCTAGGGAGCAATAAGTCTACTGTAGCGGAGTGCGTCACCCTTGGAAAATGAGGGAGTCGGGAGTCTATGTGCTAATTATGGAATTTTTACAACTTGCAACCGCAGCCCTCAGATTACCCTTGTGTTCTACCAACAACCGATCGCCTGCTTCTTTTTCTAACCCCGTCCAATGCATTAATAAGGCTAATTTTACCGATTTGCCACTGCGATCGAGTAATGTTTCAGCTGCATCGGCTTCTAAATCGGTGAGGTCGCGTAAAATGCGTAAAGCGCGATCGCGTAACTTATTATTTGTGACGGCAACATCTACCATGCGATTGCCGTAAACTTTGCCCAACTGCACCATCGTCCCCGTAGAAATGATATTTAATGCCAATTTGGTAGCAGTTCCGGCTTTGAGTCGCGTCGAACCTGCTAAAATCTCCGCTCCTACCAATAGGCGAATATCCACATCCACATCAATTTGAACTTGCTCTTGGGGTACGCAGGCAATAAAAATGGTTGTAGCTCCTCTAGCTCTGGCTGCTTGTAAAGCACCCTGGACGTAAGGCGTGGTTCCTCCCGCTGTAATACCGATAACGACATCTAACTGAGTAATTTTATGTTGGGCGATCGCACCTGCGCCATCCTCCGCCCGATCCTCCAAATCTTCCGAACTGCGAACTAAAGCCGCCGCACCCCCAGCAATAATTCCCTGTACCATTTCTGGCGGCGTGCAAAACGTTGGCGGACATTCTGATGCATCCAATACACCCAAACGTCCACTCGTTCCCGCCCCAATATAAAACAGCCGTCCTCCGTGACGCAACGCTCTTGACGTGCGGGCGATCGCCTCAGCTAATTCTTGCTTTGCCTCTGCCACCGCCGCTACTGCTTTCGCATCCTCGCAGTTAAATAACTCTACCAACTCCAAACAACTTAGTCGGTCTAAGTTTTGACTGTTAGGATTCACCTGTTCTGTTAGTAGATGACCGCGATCCATAATTGGTAATTGGTAATTGGTAATTGGTAATTGGTAATTGGTCATCGGTCATCGATCGTTAAATTATCAAATTTCTCTCCCTTGTCTCCCTTGTCTCCCTTGTCTCCCTTGTCTCCCTTGTCTCCCTTGTCTCCCTTGTCTCTCTTGTCCCACTTTCACCTTTCACAATAAGCCTTCCAACCGCCGCTTAATGCTATCCAACTCAGTATCGGACATATCTGAGTCAGACTTTTCTTCGACTAAGGGTTTATCTTCATCATCTAGTTGCCAGTCGGTTTGCTCTATGTTGATTTCTGGTGGAAGTGCAAGCGCACCTTCTGGAACAACTTCCCAGTCATAGCCAGCACTGTCGCAAAAATCCTTGATTTCCTCTGTATCCATCGCTTCCACCGTAGGAGCGGGAAAATCTTGTGCTTCTAGCATTAAGGCAAAACGTGCTGCATCATCTTCTGATTCAAACATCAATACCTTATTGCGATCGCCTGTTTGAATAGTATGAATGCCCTCATTTTCCGTGCGGGCATTAAACAGTAACACAAATACACGCATGGGTGCAATCATAACTCTCTCCGTTCCAATTTACCTTCAGTCATCCCTTTGTTTCTTGTTAACCATAATCTTAATCAGTTATCAGTTGTCAGTGAAGAAGGGGTGTAGGGTGTGGGAAATTGGTAGTTGGTAATTGGTCATTGGTAATTGGTTGTTGGTTGTTTGTTGTCGCTCCTCTGCTCCCCTGCTCCTCTGCTCTCTCCGCTCTCTTCTCCCTGCTCCCGACTCCCTCTTGTATACCTTTGTGTAGACGCAGTTTTTTTGATGAACGGATAACATCTTTGGTTATTTTGTGCAAATAGATGTTAACAATCCCGTAACGATAATTTCACATTTAAATTCTTGAATTATCCTTAAAGTTGGCGCTGCTCCCAGGTGTGGGTTTTTGCCACTAGCTCCAGCCGTCCAGATCAGCCGTGAGGGGTTATGTCTAATTTCACTGAGCCGGAAACTGAAGATTCTCAACAGTCTCCTCGACCCAACCGTCTCAAGAATATCTTATTTAGTCGGACTACTGTTGCTATTGGCGTACCAATATTGGTGGGGGTAGCAGCGGGTGCGTGGTGGATAAATCGATTCATTTACGAACAGCTATCGCCACTTGTCGAAAAAAATCTTTCCCAAACCCTGAAACGACCGATTAAAGTCGGGCGCGTCGAACGGTTTGGTTTGACGGGGTTACGCTTGGGTGCTACTTCTGTTCCGGCTACTGCTACCGACCCGGATACGGCATCAATCGAAGCAGTGGAGGTAAGCTACAACCCCTTATCAGTGCTTTTGACTCGCACTTTACCCTTAGATGTCACGCTTGTTAACCCAAAAGCCTACGTGCAGCAAGATACCCAAGGGCGCTGGGTCAATACTGATATTGCTACGGGTGGTGAGGCGGGAGGTCCAATTCAAATTGCCCTCAATCGGCTTGGCTGGCGGAATGCTCAAGCAATTTTAGTGTCTAACGTTCAACAACTAACTCGTTCTACGCCACGTAACACTGTCACATTAAATCAAGTTAACGGAGAAGCAACTTTTCGCGAAAACTATAATCTGATTAATTTCAATTTAGCTGGGAAACCGCAGACAGGAGGAGAGCTAAAGCTTGATGGAGATTTTCGCGCCGAGTCGGGACGAGCTAGTATCAATATTAATACGCAAGAATTTCTAGCTTCCGATCTAACGCGGCTGATTGAATTGCCGTTAGTTATTCAAGGTGGTCGAGTCAACAGCGATTTTAAAGCCGAACTCACTCCTGTAAAACTGTTGGGTTTATATGGTACTGCCGACCTAAACAAGGTTACAGCTCAAGTTAATCAACTACCGCAAGCCTTTAATAATTCTCAGGGAAGGTTGCAGTTTAAGGGAACGGAAATTTACCTAGATAACGTTGCTAGTAGCTATGGCAAAATTCCAGCTGTAGCTAAGGGTTCCCTTGATATAGAAAAAGGTTTTAATCTCTCGGCTTACGTCGATGCTGTCAGCGCCGCCGCCGCAATTTCTAGTTTAAATCTACAAGTACCCGTACCCATTGATGGTGTTTTTCGATCGCAAGTCAAACTGACAGGACCCGTAGAAGCGGCTGTTTTGACCGGAGATGTAGTAAACATCAAACCAGTTCGGTTAGATCGATTAGATGTCAGTCGAGTTAGTACGAATTTTACCCTCAATACGGCAGCAGGAACGTTAAATTTTCCCAATATATCAGCTACGCCTGCCGCTGGGGGCAAGGTGACGGGTGGCGGAACGCTGAAATTAGCCCTGAAACCAGAACAGACAGCAGGTTTAGATTTTAAATTTATTGCTAATAATATTCCAGGGGATGCGATCGCCAAAGCCTACGGCGTAACTAACCAAGCTGCGAAAGTGGGAATTGTCACCGCCCAAGCCCAAGTTACAGGTACGCCAGATAAACCCCGTACAGTTGTCAATTGGCAAGCACCCCAAGCAACATATCCAGGTAAAGGACAACTGGTGATTTACAACGCCAACAACCTCTTCCTACGCGATACAATTTTCCGCGTGGCTGGAGGTGATGTTTCGGCGGCTGGGGAGTTGGTCAACCAACGTTGGAAAGCAGCAATTAAAGCCACTGGGGTGAGATTGGGACAGTTAACCCAAGTCCCGCCCAGCTTGCAAAATCCGGTAAATGGTACGTTTAATCTAGCTGGTACGCTCGACCCAGCTAAACCGCAACAACTCACTGCTACAGGTGCGGGTCAATTAACGGGGATTGGTGGGGGTACGATTAAAGTCCCTAGTATCCAAGTAGCCGCCGGACGCTGGCAAACTCAACTGCAAGCAACTGACTTACAATTGCAACGTCTCGCCCCCGTACCTCCTCAGTATGAAGGAACTCTGAACGGAAGGCTAAATCTATCGGGGAGTACCACTGCTTTTACTCCAGAAACTTTACGGGGTAGCGGCACGGGGAGGTTAAATGTTGCCGGAGGTACAGTTAACGCTAGGGATATTCAACTGAATAACGGTCGCTGGCAAGTAGCAGTTAATACGAATGGAATCCAGCTCAATCGATTTAATCCACAATTACGAGGTTTACTGACAGGAGATGCCAACTTAGCCGGAACCGTCAGCGAATTCAGTCCGGCAGGAATTACAGCAGCGGGACAAGTCCGCTTGTCGGAGGAGTTAATCGGACAACCCCTAACTGCTTCCTTAAATTGGAATGGCAACACTTTAAATATTCCCCAACTCACATCTAGAAATATTCAAGCGAACGGCAGAGTTAGTGTTGACCCGCAAAATGTTGCCTCGATAACAGGGTTAAATTTTAACGTCAAAGTGCGGGACTACGACCTCAAAAACGCTCCCGTACAGTTGCCACCTAATAGTAGCGTGGCGGGTAGAGTCAGTTTTGTCGGACAGGTTACGGGCAATTTACCAGTACCGAATGTTGTAGGTAACGTGCGGCTGCAAAACTTTGCCGTCAACAACGTAGCTTTCGACCCGCTATTAGCGGGAGATTTGCGGCTGCAACCGGGCAGGGGATTAAATTTAGATTTAGTTGGGAATCAAAACGATCGCGTTGCTGTCAATCTCAAACCCGACTATCGCCCGAATAATTTTACGGTGAGATTGGATGAGGCGATCGCCACTGGGAGAAGTCAAGGCGAGAATTTATTGGTCAATGTCGAGAACTTTCCGTTACGGGTGCTGAATCTGTCTGCACCAGCTAACCCCTACCTCACGGGTCCAGTCAGCGGAATTTTATCAGCCGATTTGACGGTAAATCCCGACCGTCTAGCCGCCCAAGGAGATGTAGCTGTAGCACAACCTGGTATAGGTAGATTGCAGGGCGATCGCTTAGCGGCACAATTTCGTTATGGGAACGGTGGCGGAACGCTGACTAATGGTGAATTTGTCAAAGGTCAAAGCCGCTATGCTTTAGCAGGTAGCTTCAACCAAACTCCTCAAGGTCCTCAATTTCAAGCTAAAGCGAATATCGCCCAAGGCAACATTCAAGATATCCTCAGCGCCCTGCAAATCTATGACTTTGAAGATCTGCAACGCGGTTTTCAGCCTCCTGATTATGCTACAGCAAAAGATTTAGGAATTTTACAAGTCGGCGCACCAAATAGATCGCTATTAACTCAATTACGTCGTTATTCGGAAGTTTTAGTTTTACTCCAACAGCAGCGCCAGCAACGTGAGGATGCTTTTCCAGTTCCAGCTTTAGCTGAACTTCAGGGAACTTTTGGCGGCGAAATTACTGCTAGTAGTTCTCCCCAACAAGGCATTGCTGCTGATTTCAATTTGAGAGGGGATAAATGGCAGTGGGGCAAATATACCGCCGATCGCCTCGTTGCTGCTGGTAACTTTAATGAAGGAGTGCTAACCCTACTTCCCGTGCGGGTACGATTGGACGAAAACACCGCTGTAGCTTTGACTGGTCGTTTTAGCAGCGAACAGCAATCAGGTCAGTTACGAGTCAGGGGCTTTCCATTAAGCCTACTCAATGATTTTGTCGAATTACCGATCGCCGTGACAGGTAATGTGGACGGTACAGCAACCATCGCTGGTAGTACCGAGAACCCCTTAGCAGTCGGAGAATTTCAACTCAGCGAAGGCACGATCAATCAAAATCCTGTAGAATCGGCAGCAGCAAGTTTCAGTTATGCTAATGCCCGTCTCGGTTTCGGTAGCAACATTCTGATTGCTGGACCCGACCCATTAATGGCGACTGGTAGTATTCCCTTACAATTACCTTTCGCCTCCGTGAAGCCAGATGACGAGCAGATTCGGTTAGATGTCAATGTTCAAAATCAAGGACTAGCCTTACTCAATGTTTTAACCGACCAAGTAGCGTGGAAAGGCGGTGAAGGACAAGTTCAACTGCAAGTACGCGGTACTCTCAAGCAGCCGGAAGCAAAGGGAATTGCCCAAGTCAAGAATGCCACCATCACTGCTGCGGCTCTAACAGATCCATTAAGAAATGTCAATGGTAGAGCGCTATTTAATCAAGACAGAATTGCCGTTGAAGGGATTCAGGGTGATTTTTCCAGGGGTCAGGTGGTTGCCCAAGGCGTAATTCCGATTTTTGAGAATCTAGCAGCAAATGACCCAGATGCCGCTAATCCCCTTACCGTTTCTTTAGATCGGCTGAGGTTGAATTTACCCAATTTATATCAAGGAGGCGTTGACGGTAAAGTCACTGTGACTGGCTCCGCACTTAATCCCACAATCGGGGGTCAAGTTCTACTGGCGGACGGTCAAGTTTTTCTGCCAACTAGCAATGCCCCGGCTACGCCTGGGGCGCAAGGGGGACAAGGGGGACAAGGAGGACAAGGGGGACAAGGGGGAACAGCCCCGGCTCCAGCTGCTGAAGCACCTATAGAGTTGAACGATCTGCGGCTGACTTTAGGAAATAATGTGTCGGTAACGTTACCACCGATTCTTGACTTTCAAGCGGCTGGAACTTTAGTGGTAAACGGTATGCTGGGCGATTTGCGTCCTCAAGGAACTATCAATTTAGAACGTGGTAGCGTCAATTTATTTACGACTCAATTTGAGTTGGAGCGGGGCTACGAACAAAAAGCAACTTTTACACCAAAACAAGCTCTCGATCCAACCCTTGACGTGCGATTGATCGCATCAGTACCAGAAGTGACGCGATCGCAAGTCCCTTCTTCTGTTATCAGCAGCGAGATTTCTGACAACACCTTATCTACAGATATCGGTTCCGTAAATACCGTTCGCGTGCGGGCAGTAGCTAAAGGACCAGCTAGCCAATTATTTGAAAATTTGGAACTGACAAGTAGCCCTTCCCGCAGTCAATCAGAGATTATCGCTCTAATTGGTGGTGGTTTCGCGCAAACCTTGGCAGGACAGGGTGGTGGTGATACGGCGACGGGACTAGTTAATCTGGCAGGAACAGCTATATTAGGTAACTTTCAAAATACGTTTACCGACATTGGCAATGCCTTGGGTTTATCAGAGCTGCGTTTATTCCCCACTTCTATTTCTAATGAGGAGCGATCGCGCTCTTCTACTCTTGGTCTAGCGGCTGAGGCTGGCGTTGATATCACGCGCAATGCTTATGTCTCGGTTTTGACATTCTTAACTGCACAACAACCAGCTCAATTCGGTTTGAGCTATCGCTTGAACGACAACACCCGCGTCCGCGCCGCGACAGATTTTGCCGACGATACGCAAGCTGTGGTTGAGTATGAAGTGCAGTTTTAAATCCCATTGTCATAGTAAGGTTGGCATTGCCCACCCTACACTCAAATTTCACTAATATACTGGGGAGCGCACGAGCAGGGAGTAGGGAGCAAATGAAAAAGTTTTGGCTAATCTTGCTTGTAGACAATTGACTGGTTCTAATTTATTCTCTTTTTGCTTGAATTACTATAAATCTTCTTTTATATTTCTATTCTGTTACAAAGAAGGTTATATTTTAAATATACAGGCAATAGCAACAAATAGATTAATAAAGTTAGCTTATCGCAGTGAAAAGAAACTCAAAAGTATTGATTCGATCTTTTGGGTTAAACATGCTGCAAACTAAAGAGATATCCAAGAAACGCATAGCGTTTAGTGGGAATTTTTAGGGAGGCAATTGCAGCTATGAATTTTATCGATTGTCTAGTTCTAACTTTTGCTAACATGGCTCTGTGTCTCAGCTTGCCTAAGCTACTGTCTTTGTTGACAGCTCCAAAGACTCGGAAACTCGAAAGTATTAAGCCAGCTTTAAGCGTACCAATAATTGAGTCTGAAGCTCCTCGTCTTCTCCAAATAGAAAGTTAGAAAGTTGAGAAGTTTCACTTTTTTGACTTTTAACTTTTCACATTTGACTTACTTAGTAGGTACAGTCCACCAGGCGATCGCGTAAGGTTGAGAGGGTTGATTTACTTGTTGGCGAAATTGGACGCGAATTTTGTAACTGCCTGTAGTGGGAACTGGACAAAAAATATGCTCGATACTATCAACCTCGCTAGTTGAGGTACAAATATTACTAGCAGCAGCGTTGGAGTCTGCATTTAATAAGTAAAGGTCGAGATTATTTAAACCGCGATCGCGAAAATCTTCTCCAACATCAAAGCTGCCATTTTGATTTTTATCTCTCAATTCTACTAAGCGCTCCCACACCAAGGTAATTGCAACGTAACTACCTTGTTTTAAAGGTGCAGCTAGGATGTAATCTTCAGCAGAGTTAGCTTTGAGTTGACGATAGTTCCACCCCATCGCTGGAACTGGTTGCCAAGATTGCCACTGACCTGCTTTAAACTGTTCGTAGGCACGAAAAGCATTCAATTGACCTGCACCGATTTCGGAATTTAAAGAAACTTTGGGCTGACGGTAAGCATCGGAATCTACCCAATTGCGATTTTGTTTGTCAATAATCGTCTTACTCATCCCTAATCGCAAGCCATCACCCGCATCTTGTACTTTATCAGCAGAGTTAAGCAACACCGCTTTCATCACCTGATGCCGACGAGCATCCAAACTCCAATTCCGTGTAGATCCCCCCAACCCCCCTTGGAAAGGGGAGCGAGAGGCGATCGCCATCTTAATCTGTTTATCTCCATATTCCTGTAACAGCGCCACTGTAGCTGTAACGTGAGGTGCGGCAAAACTCGTACCCGTAACCTCCTTGACTTTAGCATCGGGGTTAAGGGCAAAAACCCGATTGCCAGGAGCAACCAAACTAATAGACTGCCGTGTACCGAGATTCATTTCCCGTCCCCGCAATCCACCCTTAACACCGCCACCAGCGGCACTTAAATTAGTCACATCAACTTTGCGGAAAATTCCGTCTTGACGCGAGGAAAAAGCAATATTCATGCCGTTGTAATTATCGGTAGGGATGGGAATTCCGCCCTTCCCCTGATTTCCGGCAATAACATACAACACATCGTGGACGCGGCTAGACCAATCCAAACAGCGAGTTAGTAGAGAATTACCATCTAATCTCGCCTCCGGTCGCGGGTCGCGTTCCAAAGTTTCACCAAAACTAAAATTAATCGCCCGCACGTCACCGCTATTGCGGTTTGCTGTCGATTGTGCGGATAAACATTCTTCCGGCTGTCCGGCATACTTCACCGAACCTACCGCAGTCGAGTATAATCTAGCTCCTGGAGCGATCCCTGCCAGAGTTTTGCGATCGCTAATCATAATGCTGGCAACATTTTGGGCGTGGGGGTCGATATTCGTATTTGCCTTAGCCGCACCATTACGCAAAAACACGCCAGCTGGGGCGATCGCAGGTTGTTTGGAAACCGCCTTATCCAAGCCAAACTTTCCAGGTCGTCCAATTTCCACCTGACCGATCGCAATTTTCCGCCCAATTAAGTTGTAAGGTAATTCATGCAGCCGTTGAGCATCAATTCCCGCGACTCCGATAGACAGCGATTCCTGCGTCCACACCGGACGCGCCAACCCTACAGCCGCCAAACAAATGCCCCCTGTCACCCAGACCAGCTTTTTCACCAATTTCTCCTTCAATTAGGAAATGCAGCTTTACACTTTACTCTAAAACAAATGGGAGTCGAGAGTCGGGAGTCGTTGGGGGCGCAAGGCTGTGCGCCCGTACGGGAGTCGTTCGGCGCGGAAGTTGGAAGTATTTCACGCACCACGCATCACTCACCACTCACCACGCATCACTCATTTAAACAAGCTACGATCGCATTAGTACTGGAGTCATAAATTATGTGGGGTAGTTTTCAAAACAGTCAGTTACGGATTGAAGTAGAGGCATCAGCAGCAGCAATCAAAGATAGTTTGTTGCGTCCCGAACAAATGCAAAAATGGCTATCGCCACAACGGTTAGCTTCAGGAATGCCAGAACAACTCCATCCAGGTCTGACTTTTACTAGTTGGATTGGACCTGTAGCGATCGAGCATCAAGTAGAAGTGGCAAAGCCAAATTGTCTGCGCCTGTTACTCCACGGGGGAATTGATGGATTTCACGAATGGTATTGGGGCGAAGGTTGGGTACAATCGCGCATCGAAGGCGTATCCTTACTTCCACTCAATTTGGCTCAAACGTTAGGCTTGCTGCGCTTGCGCCAATTTTTAACAGTTAATAGTTAACAGATCTATGTAGAGACGTTACATGTAACGTCTCTACACCGCAACAAAGAACGAATGACTAATATATCTTTTGCCCCTGACGATTGGTTAAGTATTTGCTTCAGGCTAGCTATGGCTTTGGTATTTGGGGCAATCCTCGGTGTAGAACGCCAGATCGGTCGCAAACCAGCGGGTTTACGCACGCATATGCTAGTCAGTCTGGGTTCGGCATTACTAATTATGCTTCCATTGCAAATTGTCGCGACAGCAGAAGAAGGACGTGATGCGATTAGTCGCGTCATTCAAGGAATTGCTGCGGGGGTAGGGTTTATTGGTGCTGGAGAAATTTTGCGCGAAACTCAATCACAATCTCGTATGGAGCGGGTACGGGGACTCACATCAGCGGCAGCAACTTGGGTTTCGGCTGGCTTGGGAATTGCTGCTGGTTGCGGCTTATGGCAAACGGGTTTAGTTAGTTCTGTGTTGGCTTTGATCGTTTTGACTGTATTTAAAAGACTGGAACAACCGAGAAAGGGGTAATTGGGAAGTCGGGAGTCGGGAGTTGGGAGTCGGGAGTTAGTAAATTCTCCTCTGCTCCCCTGCTTCCTTGTCCCCCTTGTCCCCTTCTGTCTCCTGTCTCCTGTCTTCACTGGTCAGTGAATATTTGCCCTGCATTAACTGAGAGAATTTGCGATGCTTGGAGCCACTGGGAATCGAAGGCAGTTAAATGAGTTGTAGCAATCAACGTTTGAAAACGGTCTTGAATTGCCTCTAGAAGTTGATTTTGACGGTTGAGATCGAGTTCTGCCAAGACATCATCTAGTAATAATAGCGGTGGTTCTCCGACAACGGCTTCGATCAGTTTCAATTCTGCTAGCTTGAGGGCTAAAACTAAAGTGCGCTGTTGACCTTGGGAACCATATTGCTTAGCAGGAGTTTGATTAATTGTCAATTCAATTTCATCTCGGTGGGGACCGACTAAAGTTGTGTTTTGATGTTGTTCGGCGATCGCTCTTTGTTCTATCTTCTCTAAGAAAGCTTGCTGCACTCCTTCAGGATCGGTTGCGGTGAACGGTACATTTGGGGCATACCGAACTTGCAAAACCTCGGCGCGATCGCTAATGCTAGCGTGCCACTCAGCAGCCAAAGGTGCTAAACGCTCGATCGCCCGCGCCCTTCTCCTCACTACCCGCGAACCAATAGTTACTAGTTGCGCATCCCAAGCCGCTAATTCTTCCTTCTCCTGTACGGGCATTGGAAACCCGCCCTTACTTTTCAAAAATGCATTTCTCTGCCGCAATATCTGATTGTATTGCTGTAAGATATGGGCGTATACGGGTTCTAACTGGATTAACAGGGTATCCACCCAGTGACGGCGCTGTTCTGGCGCACCCCGCACTAGTTCTAAATCTAAACTGGAAAATTCTACAGCGTTCAAGACACCTAAAAAATCCAGTTGGCGGCGCAATTGTTCGCTATTGAGAGCTACTGTCCGCCGCCCCTGACGGCGCAGAGTTACAGATAGATCGATGATGCCTGCTTGTCGTTCTAGCTTGGCGTGAATTTGTCCGAATGCCTCTCCATCCCTAACTAAATCGCGATCGCGTGCCAAACGGTGCGATCGCAATGTTGCCAGCAATTCCACTGCTTCTAATAAATTGGATTTACCCTGAGCGTTATTACCCACCAATATTGTTTTAGGAGCAACGAAATCAACTCGCTGCTCCTGATAATTCCGAAATTGCTTCAAGTGGAGGGTTTTGAGGAACATTTTGATTGGTAGTTGGTAGTTGGTAATTGGTAGTTGGTAGTTGGTAGTTGGTCATGCGTCATTTGTCATTTGTGGTAATTGATGAAATTGATGGTTAGTGGCGATCGGTTTTGACTTTTGACTTTTGACTTTTGACTTAACTCATTACCCATTACCCATTACCCATTACCTATTACCTATGCGCTTTCCGGCGCTGTTGCCAGTTAATAAACAACTTTTCTAACTCAATCCAGACGAACATTAAACTGCTAAAGCCAAAGCAGATTAATAATTCTATCGGAGTTATGAAGTGAGTGCCAAAGAAAGCTCGTAAGGGTGGGACGTAAATGAGTAGCATTTGCAAGACTGTGGTTAACGCTACAGCTCCTAAAACGTATGGATTAGACAACGGATTCATTTGAATTGTCAGACGGGTGTTGGAGCGAATCGCCAAAGCATGACCCATCTGTGCTAGGCAGAGCGTGGTAAATACCATCGTTTTCCAGCGATCGCGACTCAGTTCGTTCGGAATGACATTCGCTTGCGTGTGGAAGTACGCCCACTCCATTAAAATAATTGACAAAATGGCAAAGATAATTCCAATCCGCACCATATACCAACCCAAGCCCCGGGCAAAAATGCTTTCGCGGGGACTAAATGGCGGGCGTTTCATGACGTTGGGTTCTGCTGGTTCTACTGCCAAAGCTAACGCTGGTAGACCATCCGTTACCAGGTTCATCCAGAGAATTTGCAATGGTGACAGCGGTACGCCGCCAAGTCCAAGAATTGGAGCCGCAGCAATGGTTAACACTTCACCGATGTTACTACCGAGAATGTATTTAATAAAGCGGCGGATGTTGGTATAAACAACCCTACCTTCTTCAGTGGCAGCGACGATCGTGGCGAAGTTGTCATCTAGCAAAACCATATCGCTAGCTTCCTTGCTCACGTCCGTACCAGTAATACCCATTGCAATTCCGATATCTGCTTGCTTTAAGGCGGGGGCATCGTTTACCCCGTCTCCCGTCATTGCCACAAATTTACCCTTGCGTTGCAATGCCTGGACGATCCGAAGTTTGTGTTCGGGAGATACTCTAGCGTAGATACTTGTTTGGTCTACTTCCCGTTCTAAGTCAGCTTGACTCATCCGTTCTAATTCTTGCCCGGTTACAGCGCGATCGCCTGCTTGAGCAATGCCTAAATCGATTCCGATTGCCCTTGCTGTTAACTGGTGGTCGCCCGTGATCATGATCGGGCGAATCCCAGCTTCGCGAGATCTGGCTACTGCATCCCTCACTTCCGGTCTGGGTGCATCAAGCATTCCTACTAATCCCAGCCAAACTAATTCTCGTTCTGAAGTATCTTCCGAACTCTCTGGAGGTATTTCTGCTAAAGGCTTGTAGGCAAAACCCAACACCCGCAGCCCTTGACTTGCCATTTGGTTGTTTTTTTCCAGAATTTGCTGCCGTTGAGCATCATTAATCGCCACAGCGCGATCGCCTGTATGAATGCGATCGCACCGTTCCAAAGTCAACTCTGGCGACCCTTTCGTAAACATTAAATAAGCCGAATTATGAGAGGCTAAAGACGAGAGAGCGTAATCTTGTACCTCCTGACTTCTACCTCCTGCCTCTTGCCTCGTTCTACAAATCACGCTCATTCGCTTGCGTTCGGAGGAGAAGGGAAATTCAGCAACGCGGGGCAAGCGGCTCGACCACTGGTCTTTTTGAATTCCGGCTTTAGCTGCTAAAGTTACCAATGCCCCTTCGGTGGGATCGCCGACAATCTTCCATTGTCCTTGTTCCTCTTGCAAGAAAGAATCGTTACACAAGGCACAGGCAACTAGCAATGCTTGTAAATCTGGATCTCGGTCTGCGTCAATCGCTCGACCATCGCTCAAAAATTCTCCTTGGGGTGCATAACCTTCGCCAGTTACTCGCAGAGATTTTTGGTTTAACTCGACTGCCTGCACCACCATTTTGTTTTGCGTCAGCGTCCCTGTTTTATCAGAGCAAATTGTGGTAACGCTGCCTAAAGTCTCCACCGCAGGCAGTTTGCGGATCAAGGCATTGCGCTTCACCATCCGCTGCGTTCCTAGCGCTAGAGTCACGGTAATCACCGCTGGTAAGCCTTCTGGGACTACGGCAACTGCCATACTCAAAGATACTTGCAGCAGTTCTTCAAATGCATCCCAACCCAAGCGCAGCACGCCACCCACAACCACCAAGGCGACTAAAATCATCGCCCCTGCCACTAGGACGTTGCCCAACTGTGACATCCGTTGTTGTAGGGGAGTCGGCTCGCTTTCCACTCCTTGCAGCAGGGCAGCGATTTTACCGAGTTCCGTTTGCATTCCCGTGCCGGTGACAATAACCTTGGCACGTCCTTGAGTGACCTCCGTACCTTGATAGACTAAGTTAACGCGATCGCCCAAGCTTGTCTCTTCGGCTACTTGAATATCTGCCTGTTTTTCTACTGCATGAGATTCTCCCGTCAAAGCTGACTCGCGAATTTGCAGGTTTGATTCTTCAATAATCCTGCCATCGGCGGCGAGTTGGACTCCAGCTTCAATCAGCATGATGTCCCCTGGTACGAGTTCTTTTGCCGCAACTTCTGTGAGTTTGCCGTCGCGCATAACTCGGACTAAGGGAGCAGACAGTTTTTTCAGCGCTGCTAGAGCTTTTTCAGCACGGCTTTCTTGTACGTAGCCAAGAATACCGTTGAGAACGACGATTAAACTAATCGCGATCGCGTCTTTGGGAAAATCGTTATTGCGTATATCTAACACTGCCGATACAATTGCTACAGCAATTAGCATCAGCAACATAATATTTTTGAACTGATCGATCAGGATCGCTAGCGGACTGCGACCTCCTGACTCTTGCAATTCGTTGGCTCCATACTCCTCTAAGCGTTGCTTGACTTGAGACGAGCTTAAACCCGCTTCTGCATTGCTCTCTAAGACTTGTATAGTTTTATCAACTTCTAAGGCGTGCCAAACGTGGGATGGGTTAGGATGAGGGGTTGCAGACATGGATAGTTTGCTAAGAAATGCTTGCTGAATTAAATCATAAATTAAGCACTATATTTAGGCTATCTGTTCTAAGGAATGGTGGGAAGCAAGGGAAGAAGTTGTAATTCACACCTCATAGCAATTCTCGATTGTGTGGATGACATTTGTAGGGGCGCTTTCTCTGTGCGCCCCTACAAGACGTGTATTGCATCTAATTGAAAACCGCCATCATTGCTGTAGCCAGAAATAAGCAATTCCTAAAGTGACTAGACTCAAAGGCAAGCCAAAGCGCAAATGTTCCCAAAAACTGAGGCGATAACCTTGTTTTGCCGCAGCTTCAGCCACAATCATATTTGCCACCGAACCTAAAAGCGTCATATTTCCAGCTAAAGTTGAACCAGCTGCCAGTAACAACCACTCGCGATCGCTATTTTGAGGAATTAATGGTTGTAACAACAATACTGCTGGAACGTTGGATATTAAATTAGAAAGCACTACTGTTACACTTAACAATCCGGCGTTGCTATCTGTTAATACTGTAAAACTTTGAAGAAACTTTAGATTTTTAACACCGTTTGTGAGTACAAACAAGCCAGAAAACATCAGCAATAAATCCCATTCTACTGCTGGTAGAATTTTCTGTGGCTTTAGCCTACGGGTAATTAAAAGCAATCCAGATGCTACCAACGCTGACTCTGCTAGCGGTGCGCCGAGTAGAAATGCTATTAACATCCCTCCAGTAATAATTAAACTTTTATACAGTACGGGTTTAAGAATACGTCTGCGTCTAATGTGGGGACGGTCGAGGATAGGTTTCAAAGAACGAATTTCGGGATACAAATACCATAGCCAGCCTAATTGTACGAGCAATCCCACTACAGCAACAGGAGCTAAAGCCTGAGTAAATTCTAAATAACTAATTTCTGAAAAAGAAGCAATTAAAATATTTTGAGGATTGCCATTTAAAGTAGCAACAGAACCAATATCTGTTGCCCCTGCTAATGCTAAAAGATAGGGAATTGGGTTGAATTCTAAAACTAGCGCTAGAGCGAGTGTTAAAGGCGTAAAAATTAGCGCGATCGTATCGTTGAGAAATAAGGCAGATAAAAAACCACTGACAAATGTTAAAGCAGTTAGTAATCCAAAAGGACTGCGAGTGTAACGTAATAAAATATTTAAAGCTAGTTGAAAAAAACCGGCGCTGGTAAGGTAAGCATTGACAATCATAATACTAAGGAGAAAAACGATCGTTCCAGCGTCGATCGCCTCCCAAGCTTCTTTGAGACTAAAACTACCAAAACCAACTAGACAAGCCGCCCCCACAAAAGCGATCGTCGCGCGATTCATTCGCAAGCCAGGGAAGTAGCCTAGCCCCAAACCTAAATAAGTTAACCCAAGGATGATGTATTGGAAAAGGTCATTTGCCATTCGTCATTTGTGAGTGTTTAATCATAACTCCTATCTCCTCAGTTTTGACCCTTCGCTTTGCTCAAGGACAAGCTTTTAACTTTTAACTTTTGACTTTTGACTTTAAATTAGCTTAGTTACTAAAACTGTAACCATTTACAACTTATCCTCATTCAATGCCAGATTAGGAACGTATTTTCATCCAGTTTGTCTAAGAAAGTACGGTATTCGTGTGAGGTAAATCAGTTCAATGCAACACTTCTCAATACATCAAAAAAAATTTGCTTCCAAGCGCAAACCAGTTGAATTCTCGCTTAGCGGCTTAGTGACTTTGCGCGATCGCAATCTCAAGTCTCAAATCCAAAACAGTATTACAGTTACGGCGATCGCATTGAGTTTGTCAACTCTCAGTTATATTTCTCCCGTATGGGCGCAACCAGCCCCAGATAAAATGGATCGAAGTTATAAAACTCTGACTGTCACGGGTAGAGGGGTAGAATCTATCCCTACTACGCTAGCGCAGGTACGTTTGGGAGTAGAAGTACAAGGCAAAACAGCTCAGCAAGTACAGCAAGAAGCAGCGCGGCGATCGTCAGCAGTTGTAGACTTATTGAAATCGCGTAACGTAGAAAAACTAGAAACTACAGGAATTTACTTAAATCCTCTTTATAACTACGCCAATAACGAGCAACGGCTTACGGGTTATTCTGCCACAAATACAGTAAGTTTCCGCGTCCCAACCTCACAAGCTGGTAATATCATTGATGCTGCCGTCAAAACTGGAGCAACTCGGATCGAAGGGGTGAGTTTTATTGCTACAGATGAGGCGATCGCCAAAGCGAGACAACAAGCCCTGCAAGCAGCGACAAAAGATGCTCAGCAGCAGGCAAGTGCTGTTTTGAGCAGCCTCAATTTCAGCCAAAAGGAAATTGTCAGTATTCAAATCAACAGCGCTAACCCGCCACAGCCTCCCATGCCTTTAATGGCGCGAGAAGCAGCTTTTGCCGATAAAGCCGCTACGACTCCTGTAATCGGTGGAGAACAGCAAATAGAGGCTTCTGTAACGCTGCAAATTGGTTATTGATAGACCTAAATCATTTAGGGACGCACAGATGAATCTAGGGGCGCACGGCTGTGCGCCCCTACACATATGCAAATTTGGTTAAAAATTGTCATCGCTACTGTAACCGCTATAGCCGCCACCTTCGTTATCGCGTTTAGATCCTAAAAGATCCATTTTGTCCACAAGAATGATTGGTGTTGAACGCGGTGTACCCGTATTGCGATCGTCCCAGGTGTCGAACTTTAAGGAACCCTTGATTCCAATTAGACTTCCCTTACGAACGTAATCTTTGGCTGTTTGCGCTGTTTTACCCCAAATTTCTAGCGTGAACCAGTCTGGTTCCTCGCTATTTTTGGTTGGTCTCCTTACAGCTAGTGTCATGCGGCACTTGACGCTACCAGACTCAAAATACTTAATATCAGGGTCGCTACCAACACGACCGACGAGAGTAACAACGTTAAGACTCATATCACTCAAATTTAGTACAATTGTACTTAATTTACTATAATCACAATCGTAGCTTATTCCGTACCTATACTGGCAAGATCTCAGTTGTCAGTTCTCAGTGGCTGGTGGCTAGTGACTAGAGATAAAAAGCTGGTTTTACTAGTTACCATCCAATTATCAATTACTAATTACTAATTTATGAAGATTTTATAAATTGGCGCGTTAGGTATTTACTTCTTGTCAACGATCTCCTTTTTTCTTCACAAGTCGATTAAGTGTTAATACTTATTCATCAAGAGATCGCCAGAGTTTCAATAATTGGAAATTGGCTTTTCGGTAACTGATATAGAAGTTCTAAATGATTTGTCAAGTGAGCTTCTAGCCTGCCGAAGGCTAGAAGCCTGCTCCACGTTCATGAATCAAATATGATTGCTACAACTGACAACTGTGAAATTACTTAAAGTAAGCAAAAAATGGCTTAAATTTGTATAAAGATTCAGTGAAATTACTCTGGGGAATTTAGTTGGACAAGCGTTAACTTTTCTTAACTGAAGGGGTGTTTTTGTCAGCCAGTCTAAGAATTGCAACTAAGCCTGACCGAGAATTAGTTGGCTCGACTAAACTCGAATTAGAGGGATAAAAAAATTCCGATCTAGTTACTAATACTCTACTGATGTGTAAAAACTATATCTTGCTTTTACGGGGGAGTGAGAAGCGTGGGTATGTTTGGTCTGTTTAACCGTTTGTCGTTGTCTAGAGATATGGGTATCGATCTCGGTACTGCAAATACCTTGATTTATGTCTCTGGAAAAGGAATTGTACTGCAAGAACCTTCGGCGATCGCACTGGATTTAAGTGATAAATCGTCGATTGCTGTGGGAGAAGAAGCCAGAAAAATGCTTGGTAGAACACCTACTAAGCCCGTCAACATCTCGGTAATTCGTCCGCTACGTGATGGAGTTATTGCTGATTTCGATGCTGCTGAAATGATGCTGAAGCATTTCATGCAAAAAGTTCATGAAGGCAGGGTTGTCTCTCCCCGTGTCGTGATTGGTATTCCTAGTGGAGTTACGGGGGTAGAACGCAGAGCATTAATGGATGCAGCATCTCAAGCAGGCGCAAGAGAAGTTTATTTGATTGACGAACCACTAGCAGCCGCGATCGGCGCGGGTCTGCCTGTTGCCGAACCCATCGGTAGCATGATCGTAGATGTTGGGGGTGGAACAACCGAAATCGCCGTTCTCAGCCTTTACGGTACGGTACTGAGCGAATCGGTACGAATTGCAGGGGATGAGCTGAATGAAGCCATTATGCAGTACATGCGAAAAATTTATAACTTAGTCATCGGCGAACGCACGGCGGAAGAAATTAAGCTGCGGATTGGCTCTGCCTATCCCTCCCGCGATGACGAAGATAATATGATGGAAGTTAGAGGGCTGCATCTGCTTTCTGGTTTGCCGCGTAGCGTCACGATCAAAGAACCAGAGATTCGCGAAAGTATGTCAGAACCGCTGTCTGTGATTGTGGAAGCACTCAAGCGGACGCTGGAACGGACACCACCAGAACTTGCAGCCGACATTGTAGATCGAGGTATTATGCTTGCGGGTGGAGGCGCGAAGTTGAAAGGACTAGATACACTAATTAGTCATGAAACTGGAATTGTCACCCACGTTGCAGCCGAGCCAATGCACTGTGTCGTCTTAGGAACGGGATTGGCACTAGAAAAATTTAAGCAAATGGAGCGAGTCTTTAGCGATCGCTCTCGGCGTGGATAAAAATGGCATTTGGTAATGGATAATTCAAAAGTCAAAAGTTAAAAGTCAAAAGTCAAAAATAGGAGTTAGAAGTTGTAAGTCGTAAGTAAAAAGTTACTAACTACTCACAAATGACTAATGACTAATGACCAATTACCAATTTGCATATCTCTCTGTTATCTAAACCTAAAAGCCTATTAAGTCAACCCATCGAGTTGACTGCTAACTACTAAAGCCTATGTATATCGAACGTCGTCAGTGGTGGGAGAAACGCGCCCTACCGATTTTACTATGCATTGTTGCTCTTGGCACTGCTTGGACTATCAGGCAGACCCAAGCAGCACTGATTTTTGAAATTTATCAACTCATCACTCTCCCATTTCATCGCTCGGTTTCCGTGCAAGCAGAGCGCCTGAGTGATGCTCAAAATCAAGAGCTTCAAGCTCAGTTAGCAGAACTCAAAAGCCAAAACCAACAGTTGAAAAAACTACTTAGTTATGAGTCTGCTAATAATTTAGAACGAGCTATTGTCGCTCCAGTTATCGGACGTAGTGCCGATCAATGGTGGCAGCAAATAACTTTGGGACGCGGTACGAGTACGGGAATTAAAGTCGGAGATATCGTCACTGCTCCTGGGGGGTTAGTGGGTAAGATTAGTAGCGTTACTCCCAACACCAGCCGCGTGCTATTAATTAGCGATCGCACCAGTCAGCTAGGGGTTACAGTCAGTCGCAGCCGTCATACAGGATTTTTACGCGGCTTATCAGAAAGTCAAGCCGTGATGCAGTTTTTTGATAAAGTGCCTGACGTGAAACGCGGCGATGCGATCGTCACTTCTACTTACAGCCAAATTTATCCTGCCGGATTACCTGTAGGTAAGATTGAATCCATCGACTTGAATAAAAGCCCTGCTCCCGAAGCTATTGTCTCCTTTTCCGCTCCCATTCCCCATCTAGAGTGGGCAGTTGTCTACGCTAAGAGCAAGTGAGTTAGGAGTCGGTGTAGAGACGTTGCACGCAACGTCTCTACACCGACTCCTAACTTAATTACGATTTACAAAGTCTGAATTACGATTTTCGTTTGCTGCTTTAAGATCGAGGCTCTGAAAATTGAAATTTTAAAAAATCTCCTCTTTTTTATGCAGGGACTTAAATCTTTGCGCCACCTGTGGCAGAAGTCTCCTGGTTGGCGACAGTTTGTTAATGGGGTAGCGATTGTTGGCTCGGCGAGTTTGTGTCTGCTCTTACTACCGATGCGCTTGCCAGGAACAGTTTTACTTGGTATTGCTCCTAACTGGCTGCTGATCTGGGTAGTCACTTGGAGTATTAAACGCTCGGTTTTACAAGGAGCGATCGCAGGTATTACTTTGGGACTCATTCAAGATGGCATGACTGCCCATAATCCCACTCATGTTTTCGGTTTAATGATGGTGGGAATTTTGACGGCACGGTTGCAAAAGCAGCGCTATCTTCAGGAAGATTTTATTTCAGTGGCTCTGATTGTCTTTGCCATGACGATTATGGTAGAAACGATCGCCACTCTACAATTTGGTTTCCTGGGTGAGGCAACAACATATACATTTGGTTTGCCATTAGAAAAGTTAGCTGAGGTATGGCAACATCACCAACAAATTGCGCTAATCTCAGCTGTAATTAGTAGCCTCTGGGCACCAGTAATTTACTATCCCTTAAATCACTGGTGGACGACAACGAGATTTTCAGGCACGCGATGATGATTTGAGAACAGCTTTAACCGAAAATTTTTGGTCAAAACCTGCCCTTACATTCATCCCATCATCTCAACCAGAGCCTTGACAAGTCGGGCGTTTTGTTCGTCTGTACCAACAGTAATGCGAAGTTTTTCTTCTAGGCGCGGTTGGGAAAAATATCGGACTAATATACCTCTTGTTTTCAAACTTTGGTAAAGATATTCGGCATTACCATGAGGCGATCGCGCTAGAAGAAAGTTGGCTTGGGATGGGCAAATATCAAAGTTGAGTTTTTGCAATTCACTAGCTAACGTTGCCCGCGACGTTTTAATTTTCTCGGCATTAGCGTTTTTGTGTGCTTGGTCTTGAAGTGCGGCTACTCCTACAATACAGGCGATCGCATCAACGTTGTAGCTATCTTTCACCTTCATTAATCCGGCAATTAAACCAGGATTGGCTACAGCAAAACCCAGTCTGATTCCTGCTAAGGAATAGCCCTTAGAAAGCGTTCTTAAAATGATCACATTATCGTGTTTTTTAGCTAATTCCAAAGCATTTTCTGTGGCAAAGTCAACATAAGCCTCGTCAATGACTAAAATACCCTGTAATTGTGCCGCTAACTTGTCGAGTAAATCTAGTGGCACGACTGTACCAGATGGACTGTGGGGTGAAGCAATAAATGTCACAGTTCCATTTGCCGCAATGATTTTTTCTAGCGGCAGATTGTAATTGTCGTCATAGGGAATTTCGACAAATTCAGCATCCTGAATCTGTGCCAAGGTACGGTATAAAACATAGGTCGGCATGGGACAAACAATCTGCCGCTGCGGTGAGGTAAAAGCGCGGGTAATCACACCAAGCAGTTCGTCACTACCGTTACCGACAATAATCCAATCTGAAGGGAGATCTAAAGCAGCACTAACAGCAGTGCGAAAACGTCCAGCCATCGGTTCTGGATAGCGTCTTAATAATTCTCCATCTAAGTTACGTAGCGCTGCCAATACCAACGGTGAGGGTGGATAAGGATTCTCATTCGAGTTAATTTTGATAATATTCGTACCAATGAGCTGTTCTCCAGGTACGTAGCCTGACATTTGCTCGATATTGTGGCGAAAATATGTCATAGCAAAGTCAAAAGTCAAAAGTTAAAAGTCAAAATTGGTTGAAGGAGTCAGTAGATTTGGCTTCTTCCCTGTAACTCCAAGAGGCGCGGGATTTCAGTTTTTATTTAGTCATTCTGACTCCTGACTCCTGGCTCCTGACTTCTTGCTTGGTCAAAAGTCTCACCAAGCCTATAATATAGCGCAGAATCTCAGCTAATCTTTGGAGTACAAGCGGCATTGGCAATGGATTCCAAAATAGAGCCAAGGGTAGGTACTGCTTTCGACCGAGAAATGATGCAAAGGTGTCTTACCCTTGCCCGTCGTGCTTTGGGACGCACTGCCCCTAATCCTATGGTTGGGGCAGTTGTGGTGCAAGATGGAAAAATCGTTGGCGAGGGCTTTCATCCTGGGGCAGGACAACCCCATGCAGAAGTTTTTGCCTTAAAAGCAGCAGGCGATCGCGCCCTGGGAGCTACCGTTTATGTCAGCCTCGAACCCTGCAACCACTACGGACGTACTCCCCCTTGTACGGAAGCTTTAATCGCGGCTGGGGTAGCAAAAGTCGTGGTAGGAATGGTCGATCCGAACCCCCTAGTTGCAGGTGGGGGAGTTGCGCGGCTACGCAGTGCGGGAATTGAAGTTGTCGTTGGAGTGGAAGAAGCTGACTGTCGGCAACTCAATGAAGGGTTTATTCATCGCATGGTCTATCAGCGACCTTTCGGCATTTTCAAATATGCTATGACCCTCGATGGCAAAATCGCCACCACAAGCGGTCATAGCGCCTGGATCACCAATCCAGCAGCGCGAGAGGAAGTACAGCAGCTACGAATTGCGTGCGATGCCATCGTTGTTGGTGGAAACACCGTGAGAATTGACAATCCTCGCTTGACAATCCGCCAAATTGATGCGCCTAATCCTTTGCGGGTGGTGATGAGCCGAACATTGGATTTACCAACTACAGCTCATTTGTGGCAAACCGAAACAGTACCGACATTAGTGATGACGCAAACAGGAACGAACCCTGACATGCAGGCACGACTACGCGATCGCGGTGTAGAAATTTTAGAACTCGATTCCCTCACCCCCACCGCAGCAATGGCTCATCTCTACCAGCGCGGCTGTCTTTCCGTCCTGTGGGAATGCGGCGGAACTTTAGCAGCAGAAGCGATCGCCCAAGGTACGGTTCAGAAAATTTTCGCCTTTATTGCCCCCAAAATCATCGGCGGAAGCACAGCCCCCACCCCAGTAGGTGACTTAGGCTTCACCCAAATGACACAAGCCATAACTCTCGAACGAGTCCAATGGCGCACCGTAGGTTCTGATTGTTTGATGGAAGGGTATTTACCAAGTCGGGAGTCGGGAGTCGGGAGTCGGGAGTCGGGGGACAAGAGAGACAAGGGGGACAAGGGGGACAAGGAAGCAGGGGAGCAGGGGAGCAGAGGAGCAGAGGAGCAGAGGAGCGACAACTAGCAACCAACAACCAACAACTAACAACCAACAACCAACAACCAACAACCAACAACCAATTACCCATTACCCATTACCCATTACCACTCTTCACTGATAACTGACCCATGATTGAAGTTGAGCATTTGAGTAAAATTTACGGTTCCACGTCTGGGATTCAGGACGTGACTTTCAGCGTGGAAGCGGGAGAAATTTTGGGTTTCCTTGGACCCAATGGCGCTGGAAAGACGACAACTATGCGGATCTTAGCGGGCTATCTACCTGCGAGTAGCGGTACGGCACGCATTGCAGGTTATGATGTCCACGAACAGTCCTTAGCCGTGCGTCAGCGGATTGGTTATTTACCAGAAACACCACCTCTATATCTCGATATGACGGTGGAAGGGTTTCTGTATTTTGTAGCAAGACTGAAGGGAGTAGCCGCAGGCGATCGCCATCGGCGGGTCAAAGCAGCTATTGAAAGGTGTAACCTACAAGAAAAACGGCGGGTTTTGATTCGCAAACTCTCCAAAGGGTTTCGCCAACGGGTGGGGATCGCTCAGGCGATCGTTCACGATCCTCCAGTAATTATTCTCGACGAACCTACGGTAGGACTCGATCCCCGTCAAATTATTGATGTCCGTAATTTAATTAAAAGTCTTGCTGATAGCCATACAATCGTGCTTTCTACCCACATTTTGCCGGAAGTTAGTATGACCTGTAACCGCGTTGCTATTATCAATCGCGGACAAATCATTGCTACCGGAACTCCTGATAGTTTAGAAGCGAACCTAACTGGTGGTGCAGGCTATGAAATTGAGACTGAAGGTGATAGCGCGGCGGCGCAACAATTAATAAAAATGCTGCCCAGCGTGCGATCGGTAGAATCAATATCTACCACAGAAGCCAATCGCTACGTGCTGCGAGTCGTTTCCCAACCAACTACGGAGCCAGGACCAGATATTGTTGCCGTTTTGGTCGGAATGGGCTTGAAAATTTACGAAATGCGAAGAACGCGAGCTTCTTTAGAAGATGTGTTTTTAGAACTAACTATGGAAGAAAAGCCGTTAGAAAGTGAGTCGGGAGTCGGTAGGGGCGGGTTTCTAAACCCGCCCGTACAGGAGTCGGGAGTCGGGAGTAGTGAGTAAATTATTATGCGTTTAATCTTTGGTAACATCATCGCGATTTATAGAAGGGAGTTACAAAGTTATTTTGTCTCTCCTTTGGCTTATGCGATCGCGGGGATATTTTGGTTATTATCTGGGTTTTTCTTTGCTTTGATTCTATTGGGTCCACAAGGAATTATTCAGCAAGTTGCCCAAAGAGACTTACTGCAAGGGCAGCAACCTGGAGTTCCCGCTTCACCGATTGATGTGGCTTACGAGTTTCAACAGGCTTTCTTGGGAATTATGGGTTCTTTGGCTTTATTTATCTTGCCTATATTGTCAATGGGTTTATATGCCGAAGAACGCAAGCGCGGGACTTTGGAATTACTCGCGACTTCTCCCGTGACAAACTGGGCGGTTGCTGTAGGAAAATTGTTGGGAGTCGTTACATTTTTTATAACATTAATATTACCAATCTTTGCCTACGAAGCATTTGCATTGAGTACTGCCAACCCCGCCGTATACCCAGTTGTTCCATTGATGGGACATTTAGGACTCATCCTATTGGCAGCGGGAATCTTATCTTTAGGAATGTTTATTTCTTCTCTCACCGACAGTACGATCCTAGCGGCAATTTTTACATTTGCTTTAATTTTGTTTCTCTGGGTAGTAGATGCGATCGCCCAAAATCTCAGCGGTACGCCAGCAGGTGCAATTTTGAGTCATCTTTCCTTACTCAAACACTATACCAATTGGATTCAAGGAATTTTTGATTCTAGTAGTTTAGTCGTTTTTCTCAGTTACATTCTGTTAGGAATTTTTCTCACCGCACAGGCGATCGACGCTTTACGATTTCAGCGATCGTAGTTGCGCAATCGTGCTTTAAAAATGAGCCATTCTATGCTAAGCAATCTGTATGATGTGGAATCCAGAAGACTACGCCAAAAATTCAGATGCTCAATTGAAATGGGCGCAAGAGTTAAGAGAAACTCTCGATTTGCAAGGCAATGAATCTATTTTGGATGTCGGCTGTGGTGACGGGAAAATCACGGCTGATTTTGCCAAGACTTTACCTCAAAGTAGAGCAATTGGTGTAGATAGTTCGGCTGAAATGATTGCTTATGCTACGCGCACTTATACGACAGCACAATATCCGAATCTTACCTTTGCTTGTGTTGATGCCCGCTCTCTCAATTTTGAGCGCGAGTTCGATTTATGCTTTTCCAATGCTGCGCTTCACTGGGTTGATAATCATCAAGCGTTTTTAAGGGGTGCAAATCGAGCTTTACGCAGTGGTGGTAGATTAGTCATTTCTTGCGGAGGTAAGGGAGGTGCTGCGGATGTTTTGCAAGTTTTTTCTGAAGTTATCGCTAGAAAGCATTGGAGCAATTACTTTGATGGTTTTCACAATCCTTACTTTTTCTACAGCGATCGAGAGTATGCACCGTGGTTGAATGAAACTGGTTTCAAAGTTGAGCGACTTGAATTAGTTCCAAAAGATATGGCGCATGTAGGCAAAGAGGGATTAGCAAGTTGGATACGTACAACTTGGATGCCTTTTACCCACTGTGTATCTGAGGGTAAAAGAGACAATTTTATTAGTGACTTTGTAGAGACATATTTAGAAAGATTTCCACTCGATCGCAATGGATTAGCACACATTCGCATGGTGAGGTTAGAAGTCAATGCGCTTAAATTGTCAGTCTAACCAATTCTTATAACTGAAATCTGAGAAGTTATACCTTTACGTTCAAGATCTTTTGCTGATACTCAAGTATGACATGAAATGATTAATCAAATTTGATAATTGGAGGAAAGATTAAAATGCAAAATATTAAGTTCATTGTAGAAAAACACTCTGATGGTTACGTTGCTTGTCCAATCGGAATTGAAGGAGTTGTAATTGGTGAAGGTAACAGTTACGAAGAAGCTATGTCAGATCTGAAATCAGCTATTCGTTTCCATATTGAAACTTTTGGCACAGAAGTCTTGAAATCAAAATTTCCAATTTTATAGCAATCTTAAACTACTTACAAACAACAGATGCTTGCTACTCAGGTGGGCAATGCCCATCCTACAAATGAGTTTTACTACGATCTCACCCGATCGCCTATAGCCCCCCTTTTTAAGGGGGGTTGGGGGGATCTCTTCTGCCGTAGTCACACAAAAAATTATTATGAAAACTGCCACTAAAACGAAAAAAAACTACTGGCAATATCTATTTTTGCTCGGTCCCTTTCTCATCCTCATGGGCTTAACAGCGGGGACTGTTGCAGGTAGCTGGGGAATTGTCCCGTTAGGATTAATTGCTGCTGGCGCTGTTTTGAGTCTTTTAGGTTTGCTATGGCAAGCTTATAAAACTAAGTGGTGGAAGCGACGTTCAACTCAGGCGGGAACAAATGCGATCGCAGCTACGTTAGCAGTTTTGGTCATTCTCGGACTCATTAATTTCTTAGCCACGCGCTATCAAACGCGGATCGATTTCACCGAAACGGGACTATATACTTTGGCTCCCCAATCGCGGGAAATTGTCCAAAATTTGTCTCAACCTGTCAAAGTATGGGTGTTCGATCGCAACCAAAACCCTCAAGATCGAGCATTATTAGAAAATTATCGCCGTCAAGGGTCGCAGTTTAGTTTTGAGTATGTCGATCCACAAACACGACCAGGGATAGCTCAAAAGTTTGGAGTGAGATCGTTTGGTGATGTTTATGTAGAAGCAGGCAATCGGCGACAGTTCGTACAATCGGTTGGACAAGGGCGATTGTCAGAAGTGCAACTGACAACTAAAATTCAGCAAGTGACAAGCGATCGCGCTGGAAAAGTCTATTTCCTTCAAGGTCACGGCGAAGTTGGGATCGGAGAACAGAGTAAACTATCCTCAGCCCTGAATACACTTAAAGATAGAAACTTTGCTGCCGAACCGCTGAATTTAGTCCAGCAAGCGAAGATTCCTCAAGATGCTACGGTTGTTATCGTCGCCAGTCCCAAACGAGGATTATTTCCGCAAGAAGTCAAAGCCTTAAGCGCCTATTTAGAGCGGGGTGGAAGTTTGATGCTACTCCTCGACCCTCAGACAAATCCCAATTTAGATAGTCTGCTACAAAACTGGGGTCTTACCCTAGATAACCGAGTGATTATCGATCCCGCTGGACAAGCAATCGGTTTTGGACCTGCTTTTGCTGTGGTTGATAACTACGGACAACATCCAATTACACAAGATTTTGGGAATAATCTATCGATTTTCGGTGGCGCGAGAGCAATTGACAGCAAACCAGTCACAGGGGTAGAAGCAACGCCAATTCTACAAACGAGTGCTGAAAGTTGGGCGGAAAGCAACATCCAAAGCCAACCACTGCAATTTAATCCTCAAAGCGATCGCAAAGGACCTTTAACTATAGGTTATGCCCTCAGTCGCATCGTCTCAGCTCAGCCACAAGCTAATGCTGCACCCAAGACGACTCAAGCTAGGATGGTCGTCATTGGTAACGCTCAATTTGCGATCGATGGATTATTCGAGCAGCAATTGAATGGAGACGTATTCTTAAATTCCATTAGCTGGTTGAGCAGTCAAGATAACAAACAAACTTTATCCGTGCGCCCCAAAGAACCAAAACAGCGCCGCTTGAATCTTACGCCCCTACAAATTAACCTTCTAGGTTGGATCTCTCTAGTCATTTTGCCAGTCATTGGTTTTGCCTGCGCTGTATTACTGTGGTGGCTGCGGAGATAAATCAGTTGTCAGTTATCAGTTATCAGGGAGCAGGGAATAGAGAACGGGGAACCGCGACCAACTACCAACTACCAACTACCCATTACCCACTTCTGATGAAACTCCAACGCACAACCTTAATTTTGCTCCTCCTCGCGCTGGGAATGGGGGGGTTTGTGTACTTTTATGAAATTCAAGGCACGCCTCAACGCCAGGAAGTACGAGAAAAGCAGCAACAAATATTTACGTTTAAAGAAGACCAAGTTCAGTCTCTAAATGTTAAGACTCGCAACCAAACTTTACAGTTCGAGCGCGCTAAGGATAGTAAGACGGGGTGGCGAATGCAGGTTCCCGATAAAGCTTCAGCCAGCGAGGGGGCGATCGCCTATTTGTTAGATTTGTTGGTCAGTAGTAAGAGCGATCGCGTTTTGACCGTACCCGCCGCACAGCTCTCTGACTATGGCTTGCAGCAACCTCAAGCGACGGTAGAAGTTAAGTTACAGGATGGGAAAACTCATCGATTGGTCTTGGGTCAGCCAGATTTTAACCGTAGTTTTTTGTACGCTCAAGCCGATCCACCGACTCCACAACCCGCTCAAACTAGCGTACTATTGGTCTCTACTAATTTTGAAAATGCTGTCAACCGACCCCTCGCAGAGTGGAAACAGGCTTCAGCACCGCCAAAAAAATCACCAGAGCCGCAAACTAATTCTCAAAACAATCAAAAATAGCCTAGAAATTATATTGGATATTTATTTTTTGTTTGCATCAAAAAATAAATTGGCGAAATTTCGTCAAAAATTGTGCAGAAAAAATCGAGCAATTGTCTAAAAAATCCTGAAATCCATATAACTTAAAGGTTTTAACGATCTATATTTGGCAAGCAGACCTTAGAATAGGTCAATGAAATATCCAACCAATGAGAGTTTCAGCGATTTTAGTGGGCAAAATAGCCACAGCCAAAAGCTGAAGCTCGGGTTGCGAGAGTTCAGAATCACTTGTTTTGAGGTAGTTTGTTAACTCACAGGAGAATGAAATGAACAAGGGTGAATTAGTCGATTCAATTGCTGAAAAGGCAAGCGTGACGAAAAAGCAAGCAGATGCCGTTCTGACTGCTGCTTTGGAAACCATTATCGATGCAGTCTCCACAGGAGATAAAGTGACATTAGTAGGCTTTGGCTCTTTTGAGTCGCGGGAGCGCAAAGCTCGCGAAGGTCGCAACCCTAAAACTGGCGATAAAATGGAAATTCCGGCAACTAAGGTTCCGGCGTTCTCAGCAGGGAAGCTATTTAAAGAAAAAGTCGCTCCTCCCGAAGACTGAGAATAAAGTTCTTGCAGGAAACCCGAACTGGATGCAACCTGTACATGGAGGAAATTTAGCTTGGGCAGCAGCGATCGCGGGTTGTGACTCCGAAGCGATTCTCGATTTTTCGGCTAGTATCAACCCTTTGGGACCACCCCAAAGCGCGATCGCGGCGATTCAATCTGCCATAAGCCAACTCAGTTCCTATCCCGATCCAAATTACAGCGAACTGAGAACAGCTCTAGCGCAGGTGCATCAGTTACCACCAGAATGGATTCTGCCGGGGAATGGCTCGGCAGATTTACTTACATGGGCGGGTTGGGATTTATCTGAATTAGCTGCAACTTATCTCGTGACTCCAGCTTTTGGCGACTACTGGCGGGCGCTGAAAGCTTTTGGTGCAAAGGTGGTTGAGTGTCCGCTGGATTTAGAGGCAAGAGGCGAGAGGCAAGAGGCGAGAGTTGTAGGGGCGGGTTTTTTGAGAATACCTGCACTAGAACAAATGATTTTAGGGTTAAACCCGCCCGTACTAGAGTCGGTAGACAAGGGGGACAATTCACAAATTGCAATTCGCAATTCACGATTCACAATTAATTCCGAATTCCGAATTCCGAATTCCGAATTCCCCCTAGCCTCTGCAAAATGCGGTTTACTCCTGAATAATCCCCACAATCCTACGGGGTGGTTGTGGCGTAGAGAAGAAATTCTGCCCTATTTAGAACAATTTGCTTTGGTAGTGGTGGATGAAGCTTTTATGGATTTTCTACCACCAGCAGCGGAAGAAAGTCTGATCCCATTGGTGCAGAAATATCCTAATTTAGTCATTTTGCGATCGCTGACTAAATTTTACAGCTTGCCAGGGCTGCGATTGGGATACGCGATCGCCCATCCCGAACGTCTTAATTGTTGGCTGGCGCGACGCGATCCTTGGGCAGTCAATACTCTTGCCGTTGCTGCGGCGATCGCGGTACTTCAAGATAGCCAGTTTCAGCAGCAAACTTGGGCATGGCTACCACCTACGCGATCGCGATTAGAGCATGGATTATCTCAGATTCCAGGATTGCAACCTCTGCCTGGTGCTGCTAACTTTTTATTGGTAGAGTCTGAGCGACCGAGTTCAAAACTCCAACAGCAGCTATTAAAACACGAGCGAATTTTAATCCGAGATTGTCTTAGTTTTCCCGAACTGGGCGATCGCTATTTTCGGGTTGCCGTGCGCTCTACAACTGAAAACGAGCGCCTCATCAAAGCACTATGGCAGATTACGACATAGTTATTATTGGCGGTAGCCCAGCCGGACGCTACGCCGCCGCGATCGCCGCAAAACAGAATGCTACTGTAGCTTTAGTAGAAAGAGAGCAGGGAGCAATTCAAAATTCAAAATTCAAAATTCAAAATTCAAAATTTTCTGACTCCCGTACGGGCGGGTTTCTAAATCCGCCCCTACCGACTCCCGACTCCCTTTCATACATAGGGCAATTAGCTCGACAATGGGAAAAGATGGGAAATTTTGGCTTGCGTTCGAGTCATGAAAAGGCGATCGATGACTGTCAAATTTCCGTCCAGTGGGAACGGGTAATGCAGTGGGCGCAAAACGTCGAGTCAAATTTAGCCGAGGAGAACTCGCCTGCTATTTTAGCTGCTTTGGGAGTTGACTTTATTTTAGGGCAGGGTAAGTTTGTCGCTCAGCCAAATCTAGGCTTTGTAGTTAACAATCGTTGCTTAACAGGGCGGAAATATCTGATTGCAACTAACCCGCGTCCGATAGTTCCCGATATTGAAGGGCTAGCGGTTACAGGATACTTAACTGCTGCCGAAGTTTTATTGTCATTGACTTCCTTGAACCCACCAAAACGCTGGGCAATACTCGGTGGCGATCCAAATGGATGTCAGTTGGCACAAACACTAACACGATTGGGTTTTGATATCACTTTAATTGTCAAGCGTCCCCAAATCTTACCCAGAGAAGATTTAGAAATTGCTCAGTTATTGCAAGCTATCCTCGAAGCTGAAGGGGTGCGCGTTCTCACCCATACTACCGTTACTCAAGTCAAAGGCATTGAGGGCAAAAAATGGGTTCAAGCCGATCGCGAAGCTATGGAATTTGATGAAATTGTACTTTGTGCCGGACAACAGCCAGAACTCGAACAGCTCAATCTAGCAGCAGTGGGAGTGAAAACGCAACGCGATCGCCTGCGTTTGAATCAAAAATTGCAAACGACAAATTCACGCATTTATGCTTGTGGGGATGCGATCGGCGGTTATCAATTCGCTCATATTGCCAATTATGAAGCTAAAATTGCCCTGCAAAATGCTTTACAAAATGCTTTGTTTTCTGCTCAATATCGAGTTGATTATCGTAATATTCCTTGGTTAGTCTGTACCGATCCACCCTTAGCAAGAGTGGGTTTTACCGCAGCTCAAGCCAAACAGAAATATGGCAATGATGTCTTGATTTTGCAGCATGATTTTAAAACTTTAGCATTAGCCCAAATTCGAGATGAAATGACAGGTATTTGTCAATTAGTCCTGCGGCGGAATGGGACGATTTTAGGTGCGGCAATTATTGGCTCTCAAGCAGGAGAGTTAATTAATGTTATTGCTTTAGCGATCGCCCAAAAATTAAAAATTGACTCAATTGCCGCTCTCGTTTCCGTTTATCCCAGTTGGGGAGAAATTTTAGCTCAAACTGCTAGCGAGTATCTTTCTACTCCACTAGGTCAAAAAAATTGGCTGCAAAATCTGCTTGCCAAGATAGGGTGCAGGGTGTAGCAATAAGAAAAAACCCCTATGTAGGGGCTAATTTCAACCAAGTGCAAAATGTAAGATATCTTCAGTTTAGATCGGTTAACAGCAGACGACACTAATAACTGTTAACTATTAAAGCAAATACAACAAACCAAACAGAACAATCCAAACAACATCGACAAAGTGCCAATAAAGTTCGGCGGCTTCTACACCAAAGTGATGCTCTTGACTGTAGTGGTTGGCGCGACGCGATCGCCACAAAACCGCTAAGATTGCCAATACGCCAACAGTCACGTGAAGTCCGTGGAAACCAGTCAGAACATAAAATGCACTGGCAAATAAGTTCGTTTTCAAACCAAACTCTAGATGGCTGTATTCGTAGATCTGTCCTGATAGGAAAATAATCCCCATCGCTGCTGTAATTGCCATCCAGGTACGCATACCCGTGACATCATTCTTCTTAATTGCGGTATCGGCATTATGCATCACGAAACTACTAGAAATCAGGATAATCGTGTTGACTCCTGGTAGTAGAAGTTCTAATTCTGGCGTTCCTTCGGGAGGCCAACTGGGTAAAGTGGAGCGATAAGCCAAATACGCGCCAAACATACCCATAAAAATCATGCCCTCTGCGATTAAGAACATGACTAATCCAAACATCCGAAAATCAGGATGTTCTTCATGATGAGCGGCTTCTGCTTTGTGGTGGTAATTAAGTTCCGTTTTTGCTGGGTCTATGGTTGGACTTTGCATAATTTAGGGAGTAGGGAGTGGGAGTTCTACTTACGATCTTCAGGATTGGCAGCTACATTTGGGTCGGGATCGGCACGTAAAGCCGATTTGGGTCCAGCAGCTAAAGCCGGTTCTCTTTCATCAGCCAAGGGAACATCGACCTCAGATTTAGGTCTGTCCATACCGTAATCGTAAGGACCAGTTGCTAGTACGGGAAATCCATGAAAATTTTCGATCGCCGGTGGCGAGCTTGTCATCCATTCTAAGGTTAGTGCTTCCCAAGGATTGTTACCAGCTTTGGGACCGTACATCCAACTCCAAATTGCATTGATGATGAACGGTACGGTGGAGATAGCTAGTAAGTAAGCCCCCATCGTACAGACAAAGTTCAGCGTAGCGAACTTGGCATCATACTCGGCAATCCGGCGATTCATACCCATCAGTCCGAGTTTGTGCATCGGTAAGAAACACAAGTTCATCCCAACATACATCAAAGCGAAATGAACCTTACCCCAGAATTCATTCATCATCCGTCCCGTCATTTTGGGATACCAGTGGTAAATTCCAGCATAGATCCCGAAGACCGAGCCACCAAATAGAACGTAGTGCAGGTGAGCGACGACAAAATAGGTATCGTGAACGTGGATGTCGAATGGTACGGCAGCCAGCATTACGCCACTGATCCCGCCGATGACGAACAGGCTGACAAAACCGATCGCAAACAGCATCGCACTGTTGAGCCGAATTTTACCACCCCACATCGTCCCCAACCAACTAAAAACTTTGATCCCCGTAGGTACGGCAATGATCATCGTCGTGATCATGAAGAACATCCGCAACCAACCAGGAATACCGCTGGTAAACATGTGGTGCGCCCAAACGATCAATCCCAAAAAGCTGATTGCTAAACTCGAATAGGCGATCGCTTTATAACCGAAAATTGGCTTGCGGGAGTGAACGGGGATCACCTCGGAAATGATCCCGAAAAAGGGCAGAATCATGATGTACACCGCAGGGTGCGAGTAGAACCAAAACATATGTTGGTAAACTACCGGATCGCCACCACCTGTGGGATTAAAAAATGCCGTGCCAGCAAACAGATCGAAAGACAGCAGAATCAAAGCACCTGCTAACACTGGTGTAGAAACGAGCGTCAAGGCAGAAGTCGCCAGCATTGCCCAACAGAATAGGGGCATTTGCGTCGTACTCATACCTGGTGTCCGCATCTTCAACAAGGTGACGAGGAAATTAATTGCCCCCAAAATTGAAGAAGTTCCCAACAGCAAAACGCTGATAATCCAAATTCCCTCGCCTAATTGTCCCGTGACTAAACTAAGGGGAGGATAAGAAGTCCAGCCAGCGTCAGCAGCGTCGCCCAGGATCAAACTGCTGATGAGTAAGATCCCCCCAGGTGGGATCATCCAAAACGCAACCGCGTTTAAGCGCGGAAATGCCATATCCTTCGCCCCAATCATCAAGGGAATCAGGAAGTTGGCAAAACCCGCCCCTGCTGGCACGATCCACAGAAAAATCATGATCGTGGCATGGAGTGTAAACAAGCTGTTATACACTTCACGGCTGACAAAATCGACTTCGGGCGTTCTCAGTTCCGTCCGCACCATGTCAGCCATTACGCCGCCGATACAGTAGAAAACAAACGTTGTCACCAGGTATTGAATGGCGATTACCTTATGGTCAGTATTAAAAGTAAAGTAATCGCGCCACTTTCTTTCTCCTGGTTCTGCTTCCAAGATAGATAAGTTAGCCGAATGTTGGATTTGTGCTTGAGTCATAGCAATAAGGGTAATTGGTAGTTGGTAATTGGTAGTTGGTAATTGGTGATTGTTAGTTATTAGTTGTTTGTAATTACTAACTGTTAGCTCATGTTCGATTGCTAAAAGCTAACTGCTTTCCCGTTACCCATTACCCATTACCCATTACCAATTTTAGTGATGGTGAAGTTGATGAAGGGTTTCGGGCTGAATTCCCATTTGCGCGGTGTAGGGGGAGAGAAATTCAGCGGGGGAACGATCTGCGGCATTTAGGGCGATCGCCTGTTCTAGATTGCCCTTAGTTGCGACTTGTTGTTCCTGCATCCACTTGTCAAAGTTTTCTGGTGTTTCCACAATAAACTTGGTATTCATCGCCCCGTGATAAGGACCGCAAAGTTCAGCACAGATCACTTTATATTCCCCTACAATTTTTGGGGTGAAGCGAATTTCACTTTGTCTACCAGGAATCACATCTTGTTTTAAACGCAACTCTGGAACCCAAAAAGCGTGAATGACATCGTTTGCTGTCATGTCTAGTTTCACTTCTTTACCCGCAGGAACGTGCAATTCACTAGCCACCACGCCCGTATCTGGATAGGTGAAAATCCAAGCATATTGCAAGCCAGTGACGTTGACTGCTAGCCCTGGGACTTTTCCTTCGTTACCTGGGCTGGCACCGATGCCAGGAGAGACTATACCCATACCAGGAGCATCGCGTTTTTGAGGAATTTGGTCGGAGTTACGAACGGAGGCTGTAGCTGGATCTGACATTGCCTCATCCGACTTGATTTGATTCGCGTTGGGTTCGGTGCTAGGCGGTGTATCGTTCAATGTTGCCGCAATCGCTGCCCCTGGCATTTTCATTGCTTGCCCAGCAATAGGGGCTTCGTGAGCGCTGTGGGGATCGAAACCACCAATTTCGTTGTAGACATCAAAGCTGTAGATCGATAAGCCGATGACAATAATTGCCGGGATCGCCGTCCACAGAATTTCTAGAGGAATATTACCGAACACGGGAGGCGCGTCAGTGTTATCGCCCTGGCGACGGCGAAACTTAAAGGCAGCATAGATCAATATGCCTTGTACCAGCACAAACAGACCCGTGCCAATCGTCATCATTGTGTCGAACAGCCCATCAACCAAGGTGGCTTCATCTGAGGCTGCCGTGGGTAGTAACCCGTGATTCTGACCGTACCACAGACTTGTCAGAGTCAAGACGATGCCAATTAATAGCGTCCAAATAGAACTAGGAATGTTCACGGTTAAGGATTTGATAATTTTTAGCTTCTTAACAATTAGCCACACTCACTTACCAAGGTAGTGCAGCCAGCCCAAAACCTGCCGATCCCCAAGTTAATTTTTTCTGATGTTTTGGAGGGAGCAGGGAGCAGAGTAAGAGAGCTGAGGTAGCTGGGGGAGCTGAGGGAGAAAAACAACACTCACCCCACACCCTACACCCTTTCTTCTCGCTCTTACCGATAACTGGCAACTGATAACTGATAACTGACAACTGACTACCTAAGCGAATCTAGCTCAAGTTTGAGTTGGTTATCTATAAACCATGAACAAATGTAACGGAGTAGAACAATTTAAAAATCTCTAAAGCTTAGGGGCTAAGCTACGGCAATCCGGCACATTAGGTATATGGCTAACCAAATCACCTCGCGACGATGCGCTAGGGTGGAAGGTGAGCTAGCACTTACATATTTGTAAATACTTGGTTAGATACTGGCAACTCTTTGAAGACAGGCAATTAAGGTACAGTCCATGACTGAGTTCGTCCTGCAAAGACAAAACACAGACACAATCGAGCAGTCCCAGCCACGGGAAAGAATTCGGCGATTGGTGTGGAAATTATGCGTAGCAACTTTGATTTTGATGGCGATTGGTAGTGCTACGCGGGTAATGAATGCTGGGTTAGCTTGCCCAGACTGGCCCCTGTGTTACGGTACGCTCGTACCGACTCAACAGATGAATTTTCAAGTATTTTTAGAGTGGTTTCATCGCCTAGATGCAGCTTTAATCGGGCTAGGGGCGATCGCGCTAACAGTCGTGAGTTGGTGGAACCGTAACTTTCTCCCCCGCTGGCTACCTTGGGCGGCGATCTTTGCCCTTAGCCTGATTGTCTTTCAAGGGGTCTTGGGCGGACTGACAGTTACGGAATTACTGCGATTCGATATTGTCACCGCGCACTTGGGAACGGCGCTCTTATTCTTCAGTGCATTACTGGTTATTGGCACGGCACTCACGCCTTATCAAGGAACTGGTAACGCAGGTAAATTGGCTTGGTTGGGATTGGCTGCTGCTGTGTTAGTCTACGTGCAAAGTTTGCTTGGCGCATTAGTAGGTTCGCGCTGGGCGCTACACCAATGCTTAACCGGACAGCAATTGTGTAGCGTCATGTACAGTCACATCGGGGGTGTGGTTCCCCCAACGCTAGCCACCTTGGTTTTAGTGTTACTATCTTGGCGAACTCCGGCTTTGCATCCCGCATTACGCCGACTGGCAAACATGGCTGGCGGACTAATCCTACTGCAAATTCTTTTAGGACTTGCCACCTTCCGCTTGCATTTACAAGTAGAACCACTGACCGTATCGCACCAGTTTGTTGGTGCAGCCTTACTAGGTGTTTTGGTTGGCTACACCGTACTGGCAATTCGCGATGTTTACGGCGGTTCGCGCAGCGATCGTGCTGGGCTAAATCGCCCCGCTGCGTAAACGCAAAGGTGCAGCGACCATCACGGTCACAGCGACCAGTTATCAGAGACCAGTAGAGACGTTACATGTAACGTCTGTACATAGTTATCAGTGCCTAGTGAATTTTGACTCGTGACTGGTGATTAGCGATCGGTAAAAAGTGGTGCGTGGTGGGCGAAAGCACTTATAGCTTTTGCTTCTACCCTCCTGCCTTCTGATAATGTGTTGGTTTCAAAATAAACGGAATTTGGTGTGAATTTTATGATCGGGGCAGATGTCTCTAGACACCATCAAAACTTTCTTCAAGTCGTTCATAGCTACTATCAGCTAACTAAGCCGAGGATTATACCTCTACTTCTGATTACAACTGCTGGCAGTATGTGGATTGCAGCCGAAGGACGAGTCGATCCAAAATTGCTCGTTGTCACCCTAGTTGGGGGAACTTTTGCTGCTGCTGCTGCCCAAACCGTCAACTGTATTTACGATCGCGATATCGATTATGCGATGGAACGAACCCGCCACCGTCCAATTCCTTCAGGACGAGTACAGTCGCACCACGCCCTAATTTTTGCGATCGCCCTAGCAGCAATTTCTTTCTCTCTCTTAGCAGTCTTTGCCAACTTGCTAGCTGCTCTGTTAGCAATGTCTGGCATTGTCTTCTACGTTGCCATATATACCCATTTTCTCAAACGTCATACCCCTCAAAATATCGTCATTGGTGGTGCAGCAGGGGCAATTCCCGCTTTAGTTGGTTGGGCAGCGGTGACGGGAAGTTTAAGCTGGACGGCTTGGACGATCTTCGCCATTGTCTTTCTGTGGACACCACCTCATTTCTGGGCGCTAGCATTGATGATCCGCGAAGACTACGCCAAAGTAGGCGTACCGATGTTACCTGTCGTAGCGGGCGACGAGACTACGGCGCAGCAGATTTGGTTCTACACCCTAATTCTGATCCCCGCCACGTTTTTACTGATTTATCCCCTACAATCGTGCGGTCTTCTCTACGGCGCGATCGCCTTGATTCTTGGTAGCATCTTCGTGCGTAAAGCTTGGCTGTTATGGCAAAATCCTACCTGTAAAACCCAAGCGCGATCGCTATTCCTCTACTCCATCCTTTACATGATGCTATTGTGTGCGGGCATGGTGGTCGATAGCCTACCCTTCACCCACCAGGTTGCAAACGCTTTAGCTTCCAGCTTAAACACCATCATCAGCACGATTCTCATTTCTAGATAGTGGTGCTTTGACTAGTGGCTAGTCAATCTATTTTCTTGCCACTAGTCACTACTCACTACTCACTCTTCTATGATGAAGACAGGAAGTATTTAGATTTGTATCGCTGCTAGCGAGAAAAAGCTCCTATGGCTCCTGCTGTTTTCATCCAAAATTTGCAAAAGCGCTATGGCAGTGTTGAGGCTGTCAAAGATATCTCCTTTGCGATCGAAGCTGGGGAGATTTTTGGTCTACTCGGTCCCAACGGTGCGGGTAAAACTACAACCTTGCGCATCTTGTGTACCCTCTCTACACCAGATGCAGGAGTAGTAGAAGTTTCTGGAATTTCGGTATTAGATAACCCTAGAGCCGCTAGACGGAGATTGGGATATGTCGCGCAGGAAGTCGCTCCCGATAAAGTGTTGACGGGACGAGAGTTGTTGCAACTACAAGCAGCTCTCTATCACTTACCCAATGCCGTAGTCAAACAGCGGATCGATACGGTATTAAATTTACTGGGCTTGCAGGAGTATGCAGACAAAAAGACAGGTACGTACTCCGGCGGTTTACGCAAGCGTCTAGACTTGGCAGCAGGCTTGCTACACGCTCCCGATGTTTTGGTATTGGACGAACCCACCGTTGGACTCGACATCGAAAGCCGTTTTGTCGTGTGGGATTTTTTACGTCAATTGCGCGAATTGGGAACTACCGTCTTAATCACCAGCCACTACCTAGAAGAAATTGACGCATTGGCTGACAGGGTAGCAATTATCGATCGCGGTTTAGTTATTGCTTCCGGTACGCCTTCTCAATTAAAAGATAAGGTAGGAGGCGATCGCATTACCCTCCGCATCCGCGAGTTTTCTCCCCCAGAAGAAGCAGAAAAAGCTAAACAAATGCTGACAGCGCTGCCCTTCGTCCAAGAAGCGATCGTTAATAGCGCTCAAGGTAACTCGCTTAATCTCGTTGTCACACCCCAAGCAGAAGCTTTAACTCAAATTGAGGCAACGATGAAATCTGCTGGCTTACCCATTTTTGGCATTTCCCAATCTCGCCCTAGTTTAGACGACGTTTACCTCGCCGCCACAGGTCGTACCCTCATGGATGCCGAACTCGCCGCCGCCGGAAGCCGCGATCCCAAAGCAGAAAGAAAGCAAAATATGAGATAGGTAATGGGTAATGGGTAACAGGTAGTAATGGTTAATAGTTATTGGTCATTTGCAACTCATTATTAACACCTACCAATTACCAACTACCAACTACCAACTACCAACTACCAACAACACACAATAATATGAGCAGCACTTTTATACCTCCAAAATCCGATGCGAGTTGGCAACAACTAGCATCGACGGCAGTTCAAAAAGAAGATACTCCTAACTGGCTAGGAGAACTGGTTCAAGAGACTTTGGCACTCACTCGCCGCCTTTTCATCCAGTTGCAGCGCCGCCCTTCAACTTTAATTGCTGGCATTATTCAACCTGTGATGTGGTTGATTCTATTTGGTGCTTTGTTTCAAAATGCCCCCAAAGGAATGTTTGGCGATAGCACCAATTACGGTCAATTTTTAAGTGCTGGCGTGATAGTTTTTACTGCCTTTAGTGGAGCGCTAAATGCAGGATTACCAGTGATGTTCGATCGCGAATTTGGCTTTTTAAACCGCTTGTTAGTCGCTCCTCTGGCTTCGCGCTTCTCGATTGTTTTAGCTTCAACTATTTTTATTGTCAGTCAGAGTTTGTTGCAAGCAGCAGTTATTGTAGCGGCGGCTGCCTTTTTGGGCGCTGGTTTACCCAATCTAGCTGGTTTGGGTGCGATCGCTCTCATTATCTTACTGCTGGCTTTGGGCGTGACGGCTGTAAGTCTTGGTTTAGCTTTTGCTTTACCCGGACACATAGAACTGATTGCCGTCATTTTCGTGACTCAACTGCCCTTGCTATTTGCTAGCACGGCTCTCGCGCCTTTGTCTTTTATGCCTAAGTGGTTGCAAATTGTCGCAACAATTAACCCATTAAGCTATGCGATCGAACCGATTCGCTATCTCTATCTACACAATAGCTGGAACTTAGGTAATGTAGTCATGCAAGCGCCTTGGGGTGCAGTGACATTTGGCGGAGCTATACTGATGTTGGTCGGTTTTAGCTTCGTAGCTGTGCTGAGCATTCAACCCTTACTGCGGCGGACTCTAGCATAAGTACAAAGCCTATCTTCCTATTTTTATTTATGCGAGCTATCACTCCATGAAAATCTCAGCTTCATCTCTAACAAAAATCTTTTTCGGTGCAGTAGTAGGAATGAGCTTAGCTACCTTATTACTACCACAACCCACTTGGGCGCAAGCAACCTCAGATGCCGAACCTCTGCGGGATCTGAATCAGGAACAAAATCGCGATCCCTTTTCCCGTGGTGATACTGGCGACGCTATGAGCGGTTTAATGGATATTATGCACCGCGCTCAAATGGGTAATATTCGTTCTGCGGGAGATTTTGCAACCGAGCAAAATCAATCTTTGGACGATGCCGCTGCTAAGTTTCGCCAGCAGCAGCTACAAAGGATGCAACAAAATCCATCGCAACCTAATAACAATCCTGCTAATCCACCTCAAACAAAATAAGTAAGTAAAGGGATGGCAATGCCATCCTTTTACTTGTTTATAATCCTAATGCTGCTAGCACGTCACTAGCGTGGCTTGTGGTATTAACGCTGCTATCGACGTGGACGATTTTACCGCTCCCATCAATTACGTAAGTTACGCGCTTGGCATAGCCGCCACCGTCAACGTCATAGGCTTTAACTAGAGTCTGCTGAGTGTCAGCTAAAAGTGGAAAATTCAGCCCGTATTTCTCAGTGAATTGTTGATGAGACTGCTCGTCATCAACGCTTACACCTAAGATTACAACGTCTTTGTCATTGTAAGTTTGCTTGGCATCTCGGAAACTACAAGCTTGTTTCGTACAGCCCGGTGTATCGTCTTTGGGATAGAAGTACAAAACTACAGTTTTACCAGCAAAATCAGATAAGGAGACTGTATTACCATTAGTATCTTTGACTGTAAATGTAGGTGCTTGCGTACCAACTGCTAAAGCCATAAGTTTCAGTATCTCCCTAAAATTTGATTGAATCTACTAACAGTAAACATATCTTATCTATCACTATTATTGTGGCGATCGAATAAGAGTTGACTGTATTTCCTGTCTCGATTATTTTATCAATAATTGTTATCTTTTTTAACTCTATTTTTAAACATAATTTCTTAACACTCAGCGATCGCGAGAGATCCGTTCAGTGGCAGCTAGCTCCAAGGGAGGCTTTGTCAAGCATCCTAGTATACATAATTATGAATTTTTAACTATAACTTTTTACGTCTAAATTATCTAAGAGTTTTCTCACATTAATTTCATAGAAAACTCATTAACATCTTATTCAATATCTTATTTAAAACTATCAACTTGCTTTACTTTGTCTTTAAAACAGAAAAAAAGATAAAATTTGTAGCAAGCCTTACCGATTCTCAAGGGTATAAATAACCCGATCGAGGTTTGCCAAATTCAACTAGCATTGAACTCGGTTTGATTTTTTCCTCTAGGAATTTTAGGTAACTTGTGAGATTATACAATTGCTCCTGCAATTTGGTAAAAGATATAAGAAATCCGTTTATTCTCCCCCTAACTCGTAGTTCCCGATTGCTTCATTAGCATCAATCTTCTATAGACAGAACCAAAAATTTTATCTTAAAATACCCGCTCGACCTCTATGCTAAAAGTAGCATTTATTGTCAATCACTTTCCGTTACTTTCAGAAACCTTTATTCTTAACCAAATTACCGGACTCCTAGAACGCGGACATCAAGTAGACATATATACTTGCACTCCAGGCGACTTGACTAAGGTACATCCTGATGTAGAAAAATATTGCTTACTGAAACGTACTTATTATCTGCCAGAGATTCCTCAAAACTTTCTGAAGCGATCGCTCAAAGCAATTGGTTTACTGAGTATAAATTTTACGAAAGCACCTAGAAAATTACTGCGATCGCTTAATGGTTTCAAGTATGGCAAATCGGCAACTTCTTTACGATTATTTTATGCCGCGATCGCTGGTGCAGATAAAGGAGCATATGATATCGTTCACTGTCAGTTTGGAACTTTAAGTTTTTGGGGTATGCTATTTCGGACAATTAATGCTCCTCAAGCCAAATTAGTCGTATCGTTTCGCGGTTACGATATCAGCCAATTCATTCAAGAACATGGCGATCGCATTTACGATCGTACCTTTGTAGAAGCCGATCTCTTTCTGCCAAATTGCGACTTTTTTAAACGTCGTCTCCTCAAACTCGGTTGTGACGAAAAAAAAATCTGCGTTCACTACTCAGGAATTGATTGCGATCGTTTCCAATATACACCCCGCTATCGTCATTCTCATCAGAAAATATGTATTGCTACCATTGGGCGTTTAGTAGAAAAGAAAGGAATTGAATACAGCATTCGCGCAGTAGCGAAAATAGTAAAATCTTGCCCTAATCTAGAGTATAAAATCGTTGGTTGCGGTTCTTTACAAACAGAACTAGAACAACTAATCCAAGAACTAGAGTTAAATAATATCGTACATCTATTAGGTAAAAAAAATCGACAGGAAATTATTGAAGTTTTGCAAGCATCTCACATATTTATTGCTCCCAGTATCACGGCACGCGATGGCAATCAAGATGCCCCTGTTAATGTCTTAAAAGAAGCAATGGCGATCGGCTTACCAGTCATTAGCACCTATCACGGAGGAATTCCAGAGCTTGTAGAAGATTGTGTTTCTGGGTTTCTAGTTCCAGAAAGAGATGCAGAGGCGATCGCATCAAAGTTACAATATTTAATCGCACATCCAGAAATCTGGAATATTATAGGTGCAGCTGGTCGCGAACGAGTAGAAAAATATTTTAATATGCAAAACCTTAACGACGAACTCGTCGATATTTATCAGAAAGTGAGTAGTGAAGAGTGACTAGTGACTAGTGGCTAGCGGCTAGCTATTCACAAATGACAAACGACAAACAACAAATGACAAATATGAATTTACCCAAAGTTACAATTGTAGTAACTCCTCGCGAACGTTTTAGTTATACTAAAGAGTCTTTAGAAAGTATATACGAACATACGCAAATTCCTTTTAAATTAGTTTATATTGATGGCAATTCCCCTAGAAAAGTACGTCAATATTTAGAGGAACAAGCGCGAGTTAGAAACTTTCAAATTATCAGAACAGATTACTATCTTTCTCCCAATCAAGCTAGAAATATAGGCTTGCGTCAAGTGGATACTCCATATGTTGTATTCGCTGACAATGATGTGGTTGTTTCCCCTGGTTGGCTAGAAAATTTAGTGCGGTGTGCTGAAGAAACACAAGCGATAGTCGTTGGACCATTGATGTGTCAGGATTTACCAATACATGAAATCGTCCACTTTGCAGGTGGCGAATCTCATATTTGGGTTGACAAAAATAAAGCAACTCCCAGACGTAGGTTGCGAGAAAAGATGTACAAGCAGGGAAAACGAGTCGTAGAAGTCCGCGATCGCCTACACCGTAACGAAACTGAATTAGCAGAATTTCACTGCGTTCTCGTGCGTACAGAGATCTTTTCCCGCATTGGTTTGTTAGATGAAGCCATGCTGAACACGAAAGAACATCTAGACTTTTGCATGAGTGTCAGGGAGGCGGGAGGTAAAGTCTATTTTGAACCCAGCAGCCTTGTCACATACGTACCAGGACCACCCTTAGAATGGACGGACTTACACTTTTATATGCTGCGTTGGAGTGATGCATGGACATTAGCGAGTTTGCATCGCTTGCGTGACAAGTGGAATTTGGCTGAAGATGCTTACTTTCTCCAAAAATACAAACAATTAGGTTGGCGGCGACGATGGACAATCGTTCATCCCCTCAGCCACCGCCTCACCTTTGGGATCAAAAGCCACTGGCTAGAAAAAATTCTCGTTCCTCTCGATCGCATCTTAAATCGTTACTTGACATCAAGCCACGCTCGACAACAGCAAAAATTTCAACTGCAACCGCAACAAACTAACGACTTACAGGACAACGGTTTTGCAGCTTGAGATCGGGAATAGAAACGCCAGCTAAGATACTAAAGAAACTCGATCTAAATCCGTTTCTAATTCCCGCTTGATGAAAGTTTCTAACCAATCTTTTACCAGACGAGTCGCGCGACAATCATCTTCGTTATAACGTTCAATTGCTTCGAGAAAAGAGCGATCGCCTGTTGCTAACCAGCGATCGTACCAATAAATACACTGCGAACCGTGCGCTTGAGGATCGCGCCATTCAAACCCAATCCAACGGGCGATCGCTTTGAGAGCATAACTTTCAATTGGTAGCACCACAGTTTGGGCGATCTGCTCGTAAATATCAACACAGCGATCGACGATCGATCTAACTTGTTCTGCTGGTGTCCGATAAAGTTGAGCCAAGCGTCTAATTGTCTCGACTTCATACGAGAAAAAATGAAAAATGGGCGCTTGTGGATAGCGCCCAACGATGTCTAAAAATTGTTGCCAAATCGTGCTTTCATCTGACTGTGTTTCTGCTAGTAAAGAATGAAAAGTTTCCGTTTGCTTCAGGCGATCGACCACCAACACTCCTAACATGTAATCAAGATTTAGATCTGGCTGTGCCTCAATATCAAAGTAGATTTCAATGGGATTTGGTAATGGGTAATTGGTAATGGGTAATTGGTAGTTGGTAATTGGTAGTTGCTCCCTTGTCTCCCTGTCTCCCTTGTCCCCCTGCTCCCTGCTCCCTGCTCCTTGCTCCCTTAAAAGCGAAATCGGGCGATTTTCCAAGACTGACTGCGCTTGCAATACTAAATGATGAGCTATTTTTTTGTCAAAACCTCGTAAGCTTGCTAAGTCAGATGAGTTAGCCTTAGCCAAAGATTCGAGCGTGACGAGATCGATCGCCTGTAACTCTTTATAACGGTTGGGTGTTACCCCAGGCAGTAAAGACAAATGTTGTTGAGATCTAGCAATGCCAGAGCAATAACTATACCAACGGCATAAGCTGCATCGCTGGCGAGAAATAAAGACTTCTGGCGCTTGAGGTGCTGCTAGTGTTTGGACGCACTCGGCAAAAATCTGCTGCATCTGCGGCAGTACCCTGGTTAAACTAACCTCATACATCTCTTTGCGGCGCAAGAGCAACCAAGCTCGCTCTGGTGTAGTTTCCTGCACCATGCCCAACGCCTGTCCGTGAAAAGCAGCTACAACTTGATATTCTAGTTTGGGGCGCTTACCTAATTCAATTTGGGCTGGAATATACATCCAATTTCCAAAAATCGATTGCCCTGGTTGTTTAATTAACAAATCGGGACGGCTGAGCAGCGTTACATCTTCTGAAGTGCAGGCGATTATCACTCCTCGATAAATCTGCTCTACACCCTGTTGCATTAACTGCCAAGTTGCTGTTGCTCCTGCTTGCCAATCCTCTTTAGAATACTGAGGTTGCTGATAAATCCGTTCTGCCATCATGCTTTGTCTATGCTCGAACTTGTCCTGTTGTAACTTCAGCAACAGTTCGCTAGGAGCATCTTTAAGTGCCAAATCTCCGTGGCGATCGAGAAATGGGCGACGATTACAACGTTGGTATTGTAGCAGCAGCTCAGCAGTCATTAGCATAGCTCTAGCGTAACAGGAAAACCATGAGTGATGTGTAGTGCGCTGAGGAATGGGGTGTTGGTAGTTGGTAGTTGGTAATTGGTAATTGGTAATTGGTAATTACTGGTCACTGGTCACTCATAGCTGCTCGATCGCTCCCTGAAAACTGGTCACCGATCGCTGATTCGGCTAAAATGACTTAGTTCTGCTGTGCTACCGTCAGATGGTTCGGCGGGTTGACGATCGCGACTGATGAACGTAAAGCTAAACGCAAAGCTATATGAGTAGATTCGACCGACAAAATAGAGGATTCAAAGTTATTGGAAATTTAGGGATGTTGCTGATCCCGATCGCGTCTGTACCTCTGCTTTTACCTTTGTTCAGTCAATCTTTCTCTCCGACTTCTACTATGGCAACAGATCCATCTCCTGAGACTCCATCTGACAATAATGTTGCGAATAACGTTTCTAGTGTCGCTCAATGGGAGGCAGAAGCTAGGCGGGAGGAGCAAAGCAAGCTACCAAAAGCTCAGCCACCAACGCTCAATAAAACGAACAAACAGCAACCTCAAAAAATTAAACGAAAACGGCAGCCTGTAGCCAAAAAAACACAATATGCTGCGCCAAGCTTAGAAATTCGCGTGGCGATCGCTCAAGATGCAGATTCTCTAATTGTTGGCTCCTCAACTCCCGCCCAAGTTGTAGAAACAAACGGCAAAGTCTTACGGCAACTGCCCAACGGACAGGCTTTTACAGTACAGCCTAGCGACTCAGATCGGATTACAATTGGCAATGCCCAATTACCCAATGCGGTCTGGATTTACCCCCAAAAAGGAGGTGTGGTATACGTAGGCGATCGCTGGTATAGAGGCAAACTCCTGCTCGTTGCTCGACAACAGAAGCTACTCGCGGTTAACTATGTCGATTTAGAGCATTATCTTGCCAGCGTTGTCGGTAGCGAAATGCACGCTTCCGCCCCTACTGAAGCTCTTAAAGCTCAAGCCGTCGCCGCTCGCTCCTATGCTTTGGTTCACATGGTACGTCCGGCAAATTCCTGGTTTAATCTCGGGAATACCCAGCGCTGGCAAGTTTACAAAGGGATGAACAGCGAGTACAACACTACACAAAAAGCTGTCAAAGATACTGCTGGGCAGATTATTAGCTATCAAGGCGGCGTAGTCGAATCGCTTTACGCTGCGACAGATGAGATCGTTCAAAAAGCTCATGGTGGCAAAGGTATGAGCCAAACAGGAGCCTATCGACTGGCAGCACAAGGCTACAACTACCTGCAAATTCTGGCGCACTATTACCCCAAAACCGCCACAGCAAGGCTGGAAATCAAGCCTTGAAGCAGGAGAGGAGCAGAGGAGCAGGGGAGACTAAACAACTCCTGATTCCTGACTTTTGACTTTTGCCTTTTGAATTTTACCTTTTGCCTTTTCTCAGAATTACACTTGACTGCTGAGAATTGGCTTGATTTGCGGTTCCGATCTTTCTCCTATATCATCGGCGATCGTTAACCGAGAGGGTTTACAGCGTTTGATCTCGACTGCAATCCCTTGCGCTCCTTCATGCTCCAAATCTTCTATGTAACCACGCTGGGCATCTGCCGCTTCTTTGGCGCTGAGAAAAGGACCGAAGTAGTAAGTACAACGGGGATTTTGGGTATCAATTTCTACCCACCATGCCCAACCGAAGTTATGGAAGAAGCTAATCAGATTTTCTTTAGTGTGATTCCAAATTGGGTTCATGTCTTTTTTTCCTATCAGCTTGTGGTAAAGGATTCGGGCTAACAAAACAAATCGCAAACTATTGTCACATTTCGTAAAAAAGATTTCATCGCTAGTTTTCTAATTTATCTTTTTTTGTACCCATGTTGACATAATTTACATTTTGCCAGCGTTGGCGAAAAATTTCGTAAAGTGCCATACCAGTTGCGACAGAAGCGTTCAAACTCGGTGTATTGCCTGACAAGGGAATCGATACCAACAGATCGCAGCAGCGCTGAGCGCTCAAACTCAATCCTTCCCCTTCCGAGCCAACTACTAGCACAATAGGACCACTAAATTTAACTGTCTGTATCGATTGTTCCGCTTCTAATGCCGTACCGTAAACCCAGAAACCAGCTGCTTTTAATTCTTCTAAAGCGCGGCTAAAGTTAATGACTCTGGCGACAGAGAATGTTTCTAAAGCACCCGCTGCGACTTTCATCACCGTAGACGTGATCCCAACAGCTCTGCGTTGAGGGATGACTAAGCCTTGCGCTCCGATTGCCTCAGCGGTACGGATAATTGCTCCTAAGTTGTGAGGATCGGTAATACCATCGGCAGCAACAATTACGGGTTGCTGAGAAGTCGATTTCGCTTTGTCAATTAGCCCTCCTAATTCCAAATAATCGTAGGGAGCTACTTGAGCGGCGATCCCTTGATGATTGGCGTGATGGGTAATTTGGTCTAGGCGTTTGGGTTCAACCTCATCAATGACCGTACCATTCTCCTTTGCCTGTTGGAGCAGAGAATGAAAGCGATGATCGTAACGCAGACGAGCAGTAACCCAAAGCCGATTGAGCTGTCGTTGGGTTTCCAAAGCTGTCAGCACGGGATGGCGACCGTAAATCAGATCGCTCTCTTCTTCTGATGTGGAAGGTGGAATTTGGGACGAGAAACGATCTGTCTTGTCGCGTTCTGTATTGTAGGTAGGACTAGCTAAGACTGGTCGAGAGAAATCTTTCTTTCCTGCCACATGACGTTTTTCCCCATCTTGTTTAGTGGCATTATGTTTGAGATCGGCACGCTTGCCTGTATAACGCTCTGGTTTGCCACGTTGCGGTTTTCCAGAAGGGTTAGATTTGGCTTTTAATTTGGGTGGTTCTGCCATAAATTTTTCTTATTGTTAATAGCCTTAGTATTCATTTTTATTTACACTAGGGGAGTTTAATGTTTCTGTAGGAGCTAATGGTAGCTGCTCCAAGAGTTGATACAAGCGCTGGCGATCGCTTAAATAAAGATAGCCTACGAGAGCTTCTAAACTCGTTGCTTGTTGATAAACTTCTGGTGCGGCGCGACGCGGTCGTCCTACAGTAGCATTGCGTCCCCGACGCACGATTTCTAATTCAGCTTGATTGAGATATGGAGTGAGATATCGTAAGTGCGAAGCCTGTGCCTCGGCTCTAACCTGAGCAACGACAAGGTTGTGGTAAGCCTGCGATCGCTTGTGGGGTAGTAAAAAGTGGCTCCTCACATACAGCTCGTATACCGCATCGCCCAAATATGCTAAAGCCATAGGTGAGAGTTGTTGTAGCTGCCCAGGAGCGATCGCCAACCAACTAGGTAGCAACTCCAACTGAGTGACTACATCTGTCTGAGCTTCCCGAGCTGAGCCGTCGAATAAATTGTCCTCCTTCGGTTCCACTCCGTTTGGATTCTCCCAGAACAATCAGTTGTCAGTTGTCAGTTATCAGTGACTGGTGGCTAGACCGAAACAAGAATCTACTCAATACACAAGCTACTCTCCAACTACCAACTACCAATTACCAATTTCAGCAACCAGCGATCCGTGACAACATTATTATGATCGATCCCCAATTTCAGGGGGTTGAACCTATGATAAGTTTTTTATATCAAAAAATTAAGCTATCCAGATTGCAAAACCGGATAGCTAAAGTTAGAGTGCCTGCGATCGCTCAAGATGCTTGAATATTTTCTAAAGCTGCTTCAACAGTCGATCGTAAACCTAAATATTGCTCTAGGTTAACTGTCTTGACTGTTTGAGTTACGCGGGCATTGGTGACAATTTGTGAAGTCCCACCGTTAGTTTCAGTCTGCTTCTTCAAATGCACCAAAGCGCCGATCCCAGAACTATCGACAAAATCAATTTGGGACAAATCCAATATGATGTGCTTTGGTCCCTCTTCAACATACTTGCCGAGTACCTTGCGAAAGGTTGGTTCTGAAAAGGCATCAAGCAAACCCGTCAACCGGAATAACTGATAATTACTCCGAACCTCACGAGTTCCTCTCAGGCTAACAGTTAGATTTAGTGTCTCAGCGATAGTTCCCTCCTCGCCACTTCTTGTTTCAAATCGAGGCTAAAGTATAAATGCTTGGTTGAGATGTTGTCTACACTCAGGTGGTAGAAGTTAGGGGCTTGAGGCTAAGAGCTTGGTGGTAGAAAACAGAACATCGTTTATATCCTGTTCGCTTCAGATCTTGCCTTTGCACTCCTAGTTTTTAAATTTTAACTCCTCATGTCTCTGTGGGTATAAAATACTATGAATTTATTGTAGGTAATGGGTAATAGGTAATGGGTAATGGG